>NZ_QYUP01000070.1 GCF_003590855.1 Massilia cavernae | reverse complement strand
AATCGGCCGCGTGTTCGTATCGTCGAACCGCGACGCGGTCGTCGACAAGCAGGCCTACGCGCTCAAGCTCGATGGCAGCACGGCCGACAAGCCGGTGCGCCGTCACCAAGGCCGACGGCTGGCACGACGTTTCGTTCGCGCGCAACGGCGAGATCTTCACCGACACCTTCTCCGATCCATCGACCCCGCCGCAAGTGGCGATTCGCCGCGCCGACGGTTCGCTGGTCGAATGGCTGGAAAAGAATGAGCTGAACGACAGCCACCCGTACGCCAAATACAAGGCCAACCACCTGAAGACCGAATACGGCACGCTCAAGGCCAACGACGGCCAGGCCCTGCACTACTCGATCATCAAGCCGGCCGCCTTCGACGCGGGCAAAAAGTATCCAGTATTCCTGTCGACCTACGGCGGCCCGCATTCGCAGCACGTGTCGCGCAAGTGGGGCAACAACTTCGACCAGTACATGGCGCAGCAAGGCTACGTGGTATTCCGCCTCGATAACCGCGGCTCGTCGCGCCGCGAACGCAGCTTCACCGACGCCATCTACGGCGGCCTGGGCAAGCATGAAGTCGAAGACCAGCTGACCGGCATCGACTGGCTGGGCAAACAGGTCTTCGTCGACCCGAAGCGCATCGGTGTGTTCGGCTGGAGCTACGGCGGCTACATGACGCTGCGCCTGCTGGCGGCAGCGTCGGACAAGATCGCGATGGGCGTGTCGGTGGCGCCGGTGACCGACTGGTCGCTGTACGACACCCACTACACCGAGCAGTTCGTCGGCGCTACCCCGAAGGGCAATCCGGAAGCGTACAAGAGCAGCGGCGTGTTCGCGCACCTGGACGGCCTCAAGTCGCCGCTGCTGCTGGTGCATGGCATGGCCGACGATAACGTCCTGTTCACCAACAGCACCCAGCTGATCGACGCGATGGTCAACCGCAACATCAAGTTCGACTTGATGACCTACCCGGGCGCCAAGCACGGCATCTCGTCGCGCCCTGGCCAGCGCCACGTGTACGGAACCATCGAGTCGTTCTTCCGCCGCCACATCGGCAACGACGCGCGCTAAGCGATCGCTAGCCGCAAAAAAGCCGCGAAATTCGCGGCTTTTTCGTTTCTACCTCAACGATCGGCTCCGCGAACTGCTCTGTTCGCACACCCACCTTAGCTCGACCGCTTGCGCCATACGCTGGCCAGCCACGGCTGCTGCTCGCGCGGCAGTCCCGCCGGCCGGTAATAGTGGTGCACAGGCGTGAAGCCGGCGGCCGTGACCAGCCGGCTCCAGTTGTCGAAATCGTAGTAGCTGCCGTAGCGTTCGCCGTTCCAGCCTTCCTGGTTGTCGCCGCGCGGGTTGGACGAGAACAGCACGCCGCCAGGCTTTAGCGCGGCATGCAGGTGTTCCAGCACCTGCGGCAACGCGCGGCTGGGCACGTGGAACAGCACCGCATTCGCGAAGATGCCGTCGAACATCTCATGTGGAAGATCGAGGTGGAGCAAGTCCTGCTGCCAGACCTCGCATCCGCTATAGGCGCGCGCCATCTCCACGAAATGCGCGGCGCCGTCGAGTCCGATCGCGCGGTGGCCCAGCGCGGTGAAGGTCTTGAGGTCGCGGCCCGGCCCGCAGCCGAGGTCGAGAATGGCGCAGGGAGGATCCGATTCGATGGCGCCGAGCAGCGCGTCGATGTTCTGGCTGACGTCGTGGTCGACGGTGCCTTCGAAAAACTGGCGGGCGTTGCGTTCGTAATGCGCCAGCGTACGCCGGGAGATATCATCAAGTTCGTCCATGCACGCATTCTACCCGCGCGGGAGCCAATCCCGCGCGGGCGAAAGCGTTATTGGATGTACGGTCAGCGGTTGCCGCGGTTGCGTTCCACCGTGTCTTTCACGGCTTCCTTCATGTCGCCGGCCTTTTGCTGGATGTTGCCTTCAGCCTGGTTCTTCATGCCCTTGAGTTCCTGCTCAGTGCTGCCGACTGCCTTGCCGACTGCCTTCCGAATCTTGCCGCCAATCTCTTTTGCCTTGCCTTTAACCTGGTCCTTGTTCATTTCGCTTACCTCGCTATGTAGTGAATTCGGATCACTTTGCATGTGACCGGTCTACCTTAGGTCGCTTACTCATCAGACTCTGTTCGCTACCTAACACATAGGGCGATCCGGCAATGACCTCAAGAAACACGCCAAGGCAAGCAAAGCGGGCGGGTCAGGTCGACTCAACCTGACCCCGGTTTGTGGCGGTTTGGATCTACCAGACGCGGATGCGCTCGGCCGGCGCCAGGTACAGCTTCTGCCCCGGCTTGACGTCGAAAGCCTTGTACCACGCGTCGAGGTTGCGCACGGTGGCGGTGCGGTACTCGCCAGGCGCGTGGCCGTCGGTCAGGATGCGCTGGCGGGCCGCGCCTTCGCGCGCCTTGCTGCGCCAGGTATTGCCGTAGCCGATGAAGAACTCGCGGTCGCCATCCGTCATCGACGCCTTGCCGGCCTGGGTCGCCTTGTAGGCGTCGTAGGCCGCCGCCAGGCCGGCCAGGTCGGCCAGGTTCTCGCTCAGAGTCAGCTGGCCGTTGACCGCCAGGTCGGGGAATGGCTTGTAGGCCGAATACTGCTCGACCAGCTTGCCCGAGGCCTGCTTGAAGTGCGAGAGGTCTTCCTTGGTCCACCAGTCGCGCAGGCGGCCCTGGGCGTCGAACTGGGCGCCCTGGTCGTCGAAGCTGTGGCTGATCTCATGGCCGATCACCGCGCCGATCGCGCCGTAGTTCACGGCGTCCGATGCCTTCGGGTCGAAGAACGGCGGCTGCAGGATCGCGGCCGGGAAGTTAAGCGCATTCTGCATCGGCATGTTGACCGCATTGACGACGTGCGGCGGCATCGACCATTCGGTGCGGTCGACCGGCTTCTTCAGCTTGGCCAGCGCCTGCGCGTACCGCAAGCTCTCGGCGCGCATCGCGTTGCCCAGCGCATCGCCCGGCACCACCTTCAGGCCGGCGTAGGACTTCCATGTTTCCGGGTAGCCGATGCCGACGTACAGGGTCTTGAGCTTTTGCTGCGCCTGCGCGCGGGTGGCGGGCGCCATCCATTCGAGCTTGTCGACGCGCTTGCTGAAGGCGGTGACGATGTTGCTGACCATCTCCTGCAGGCGCTTCTTGTTCTCGGCCGGGAAGTAGCGGTCCACATACAGGTGGCCTACCGCTTCGTCCATGGCGCCGTTGGTGGCGTTCAGCGCGCGCTTCCAGCGCAGCGATTGCTGCGGCGTGCCGGACAAGGCGGTACCGTAGAACGCGAAGTTCTGGTCGGCGAAGGCCTTCGGCAGCATGGCCGCGTGGTGGTTGATGGTGTGGAAAGCGAGGAAGTCCTTCCATGCAGCCAGCTCGCCCGAACCCACCAGTGCGGCCGCGCCCTTCACCGCGCCCGGATGCCAGACGATGAACTTGTTCTGGCCCGACAGGCCGGCGGCCTTGAAGTAGGCGTTCCAGTCGATGCCCGGCGCCTTGGCCGAGAAGTCCTTCATGGTCCAGGTGTTGTTCGCCTTGAGCACGTCGGCGGATTCCTCGCGCGGCGCATGCGCCTGCGCGATCGCCATCTCGAGCGCCATCACGCGCGCGGCGCGCGCGTCCGCGTCGGCGTAGCCGGCCAGCTTGAGCATTTGCGCGATGTGCTGCTGGTACTTGGTGCGCAGGCCTGCCATGCGCTCGCTCTGGGTCAGGTAGTAGGCGCGGTCGGGCATGCCGAGGCCGCCCTGCAGCAGGTAAGGCGCATTGCGCGACGGTTCGTTCAGGCCCTGTGCGACCCACAGGCCGAACAGGTTCTCGGTGAAGAAATCGGTGGCGTTGAGCGCGTCGACGTCGGCGCGCAGCGAGGCGCCGAGCGCGCGCACCAGCCCTGCCTTGTCCTTGATGGCGTCGATCTTCGCCAGTTCCTTCCTGATCGGCTCGGTGCCCTTGGCTTCGATTCCCGCTTCGTCCATGAAGGTGGAGTAGTAGTCGGCCACCATGCGCGCGTTGCCTTTGGCGTTCTTGTCGGCGGCGAAGCCTTCGATCATCTTGCGGATGCGCTCATTGGTTTCTTCCGACAGCGCGGCGCCCGCGCCCCAGGTGCTGCGGTCGGCCGGGATCTCGGTCTTCGCCAGCCAGTCGGCATTCGCGTAGGCGAAGAAATCGTCGCCCGGCAGCACGGCCATGGCGGCCGATTGTGCCGGCGCGGCGGCCGGCGCCTGCGCGTGCACGGCCGGCATGGCGAAGCTGGCGCACAGTGCGAGTGCGATGGCGGTCTTGGCGGGTACCCAGTTTGCTTTCATGTCTGTCCTTTTATCTTCTTAGAGGTTATCCAACGGTTTTATTGAAGCGCTGCGCGCACCTGCGGCAGCAGCATGGTCTTCTTGGCGGCGCGGGTACGGATGCTGTTCGCCACGCGCTGGGCTTCGGCCTGCGCATCCGGGCCGAAGTTGGCCTTCACGTAGGCTTCCATCATGTCGGCATGGCGCACGTCCGACGACGAGCTGACGATGCTGGGGAAGGCGCGGTTGCGGCCCAGTGCATCCTGGGTCTGCATCAGCGCATCGCGGTTCTTGACGGCGAAGGCCCAGGCCTGGTCGATATGGCCGCTGCGCGCCACGCCCGGCAGGATCTGGGTGCTCAGTTGCGGCGGCACGTCGGGCGATATCGCCTGCTCCATGGTGCGCGCCGACAGCGCCGGATCCATCACGCTTGCCAGCGCATAACCGTAGCGGTTGCGCTCCTCGTTCGATTCGGCCTTCATCGCGCTGCTGGCCAGCGCGTCGTAGGTGGCGGCGTCGGCATAGCGGCCGGCCACGCCGACCGTAAAGTCGATCATCGACGGGCTGACCGACGACGGGTCGCGCAGCAGGCTGGCAAACCGCGCCCGCCCTTCCGCGATCGCCAGCGGGTCGCCGGCGCGCGCCAGCGCGCCCGCCATCAGGGAGCGCAGCTGGCGGTCTTCCATCGTTTCGCCCGGCTTTTCGGTCCAGCCAAGCCTGGCGAATTTCGGCGACAGCAGGTCGATCACGAAGCGCCGGATCAGCGGCCGCTCAGGCTCGCCCCGGGCCAGGTTGTCGAGGCTGTGCAGGTTGGAGAGGATCGATTCCCACACCGCCAGCCGCGGCTCGTCGCCGTAGCGCGAGACCAGCTGCAGGTAGCTTCCCAGCTGGACGCGGCCGGCCTGCGCCATGCTCCAGGTGTCGGACAGGAGCTTGAAGCGGGTGGCGTCCGGCAGGCGCGGCGCCTGTGCCGACAGCGCGTCGAACGACGCGGCGTCGTACTGGACGCGGAAGTAGCCCACGCTGGCCGGATCGACCACCAGCGCGGCGTCGCAGCCGGGCTGGGTGACGGTGGTGCTGGCGCCCGCCAGCAGCGTGTAGTACGCCTTGCCGCCCACGGTGCCGACCTGCACCGGCACGTTCCACAGGCGCTGTTCGGTGGCCGGCTCGTCGAGGCGGAACTGCTGCTGCGTCAGCGTGACCTTGCGCTTGCCGCCTTCGCAGGCCTGCTCCACCTTCAGCACTGGATAGCCCGGCTGGGTGGTCCAGTCGGAAGCCAGCTTTTCTACCGGCTTGCCCGAGGCCTTTTCAAGCGCGGCCCATAGGTCGGCGGTGGTGGTGTTCGAATACTGGTGCTTCGCCATGTAGCTACGGATGCCCTTGCGGAAATCGCGCTCGCCGATATACGACTCGAGCATGCGCAGGAAAGCCTGGCCCTTGGTGTAGGTGATAGCGTCGAACGCGTCGGCGGCCTGCGATTCGGTTTCCACCGGGATCTGGATCGGGTGCGTGGTCTTGCGCGCGTCCATGTCCATCACGTGCTCGCGCTCGGCCATGCTGTCCAGCCAGGGGCGCCAGTCCGGGTAGAAGTGGTCGGTGGCCTTGGTCGCCATCCACGAAGCGAAGCCTTCGTTGAGCCACAGGTTGTCCCACCAAGCCATCGTCACCAGGTTGCCGAACCACTGGTGCGCCACTTCGTGGGCGTTGAAGCCGAACGACAGCTGGCGGACGTTCTCGGGGCTCTTCTTCGGGTCGTACAGGATCGTCGATTCGTTGTAGACGATGCCGCCCCAGTTTTCCATCGCGCCGTTGAAGCCGCCCGGGATCGCGATCTGGTCCAGCTTGGCCAGCGGGTAAGGCTGGCCGAAGTAGTTGTTGTAGTAGCTGAGGAGGCGCTTGGTGGACTCCAGCGCAAACGCGCCGGAAGCCTGCTTGCCCTCGGTGGTCACGACGCCAATTTCGACGCCGTTATGGCGCACGGCGCT
This sequence comes from Massilia cavernae, assembly GCF_003590855.1. Classification (GTDB taxonomy): domain Bacteria; phylum Pseudomonadota; class Gammaproteobacteria; order Burkholderiales; family Burkholderiaceae_D; genus Telluria_A; species Telluria_A cavernae. The sequence continues at coordinate 27,412 of NZ_QYUP01000070.1, read as the reverse complement.
GCGTTCCAGCTCGCCCGCCACCAGCACCACCAGGTAGCTCGGCATCTTTGGCGTGGCGCCGAAGCGGATGCGCTGCATGCCGCCGGCCAGGTTTTCCTGCTTTTCGACCGGGGTGTTGGAATAGGCCTTGAAGGTGGAAGGCACGTCGACGGTCAGCTTGAAGCTGGCGCGGAACGAGGGCTCGTCCCAGGTCGGCAGCATGCGGCGCGCGTCGGTCGGCTCCATCGTGGTGGCCAGCATGGTCTTCTCAAGGCTGCCGGCCCTGTACTTCATGTGGAAGATGCCGCGCGCCTCGCGGTTGATCATGCCGCGGAAGGTCATCGACAGCTGGTAGCGGCCCGGCGCCAGTTCGCGGCCAAGGTCGAAGGCGGCGGTTTCCTGTTCGCGGTCGATCCGGGGTTTCAGCGCCAGCTCGCCGATGCCCTTGCCGGACAGGCTGGCGGCGTCGATCTCCATGTTGGCCGCGTTGAGCATGATGCGCGAGGTCGGCCTCAGGACATCGATGTCGACGGTCTGCGTGCCGGAGAAGGTGTTGTCGGACAAGCTGGGCACAAGGTGGGCGGTGTACAGCACCGGCACGACGTCCTTGGGCAGCTTGCCGGGAGTGGCGGCGAAGGAAAAAGGCGCTTCTGCATTGGCAGCCAGCGACGCAAGCGCGATTGCGGCGGCCAGCGCCAGCCGCGTCAGGTGTGGTTGTCTCATCTCGTCCCTCTGTTATTGTGCGGGCGCGCAAAACGTCGCAGCGACCCAGGCTGCACTGTATGCGAGCCGTGCCGGAAAAGGTGGGCGATTGCGACAAACTGCAGAAAATCCGCGCCAGCCTGTCGAAAACGCGGAATGGCCGAGATACCGGCGATGGGCCGGCCGGCCCGGTTTCGCGGCGCGCCGATTCCCTATATAGTCGGGACATCGCGCTGCCGACAAGTGGAGACTCGCCCATGACCCTGGATGAACTGCTGCACAACCCAAAGGCCCTGCCAACCGCGCCCAAGGTGCTCGAAGACCTGATCAGCAGCTTCGAGAACCCTGACGTCTCGGTCGACCAGATCACGCGCACGCTGTCGGCCGACCCGGTGCTCAGCGCAAAGCTGCTGCGGCTGGCGAACTCGGCCTACTACCATGTGTCGCGCAGCATCGGCACAGTGGACGAGGCGGTGCGCATGCTCGGATTTGTCACCGTACGCACGCTGGTCATCAGCAGCGGCCTGGTCAATGGCTTCCGCACCGCGCCCGGGCTCGACCTGCCCCGCTTCTGGCGCTACAGCCTGGGCACGGCGGTGGCGGCGCGCTGGCTGGCGAAAAAGACCGGCGAGAACAGCGACCTGGCCTTCACCATCGGCCTGATGCACGCGATTGGCCAAGTCATCATCCATGCCGGCATGCCGGAACAGGCGGCACAGCTCGATGACGAGGTCGGCTGCTACGAGCCGGGACGGATGGAACATGAGGATGCGACGCTGGGATTCAATTTCAGCGACGTGGGCGCCGGGCTGGCGCAGCGCTGGAAATTTCCGGGCGTATTTACAAGGACGATACAGGACTTCCCAGATCCCCTGGGCGGTCCGGAGCCTGACCGGCTGGCCTGCGTGGTGAACCTTGCCGCATGGCGTGCGCGGCTCGATGAAACCGGCGAAACTGCGGCGGGGGACGCGATGCCGGTGGCGGTGGCGGCCGTATTCGGCCTCGAACCCGCCCTGCTGCTGGACGAAATGCCGGCACTGGGCGAACTGAGTGCAGGGCTGGAGGAGCTGATTTCGTAGGCGGCGGGGGTCGTGGAAAGAACTTGAAGATTTTTTCAAATTTTTTCCACTTGACCCTAAAGTTTCAGAAAACCGGGCCGATAAGACTGGAAACGCGGCAATCCGCCAACCATCGGCCAGGTGATCTTATGACCTCCAACGAAGTCCTCTCGATGTACGAAAATATTGCAGGCCTGACCGCCAAGATGGCCGGCGCCGCAAAATCCGGAGACTGGAACGGCCTGGCAGCGATGGAAAGCCAGTGCGCGGCGCAAGCCGCGAACGCCGGCAGCGGCGTCCCCGCCCTGGCCGGCGCCGCCCGCCTGCGCAAGATCGACCTGCTCAAGCAAATCCTGGCCAACGACCGCGCCATCCGCGACATCACCGAGCCTTGGCAACTGGCCGACGTGATGGAAGCGGCGCACTGAGCGCCGGCCTGTCCCAAGCCTGAAAAGCGCTGTTCCGGCGCCGTTTTTTTTGGAGACGGCCGCAAGCCGTATCAGGCCGCCATCGAAAGCACCACAGCCTCCGCCCCCCGGATACCGTCCACCGCCGCCGACAGAATCCCGCCCGCGTAGCCGGCGCCTTCGCCGGCCGGGAACAGGCCGCGCGTGTTCAGGCTCCGCAGGTCGTCGTCGCTGCGCTTGATGCGGATCGGCGACCAGCGGATGGCCCGGAAAATCCTCCGGCTTGATGCCTACCACGATCGCGCTGTTGGCGTTGCGCTCGTCGCGCGAATACTGCCTCATGCCGTTGGTCACCACGCGCCCCACCTCGGACGAGGCCACCACCACCGTGCCGCCCAGGCACATGCAAAATCTTCTTGACATCTAAATCTGTTGTTTTTGCGCAGCATTCATGCCCCCGGCAGGTTTGACAAAAAACAAACAGGTATGGTTCCATGTGGCGTCTATAAAGAAGATTTATATAACTTCTATGGATATCCCGGGCATCTGGCCTTTAGGAGACGAAAGCCGCTGCCTGTATGCCTTACGCCCGGCCGCGAGGTTGGGCCGTAGATCTAAAATTACATTCAAGGGAATCACTAATGATCACGGAAACAGTATTGTCACGCTCAATTCGCCTGATGTTCCTGAGCGGACTTGCGCTCGGCGTGCACAGCGCGAGCGCGCAGGAAGCGCCAGCGCCGACCGGTGAAATGGAAAAAATCGTCGTTACCGGCTCGCGCATCCGCGTTGCCACGGTAACCGAGGGCTCCAGCCCAATCACCGTTGTTGGCGCAGCCGACATCAAGAGCGACGGCATGAAGAACGTCGAGAACCTGATGAACAACCTGCCGCAGGTCTTCGCTGACCAGGGTGGCGCGGTGTCGAACGGCTCGACCGGTACTGCAACCGTGAACCTGCGTAACCTTGGCGCCGACCGTACCCTGGTACTGGTCAACGGCCGCCGCCTGCCGCAAGGCTCGCCGCTGAACACCGCAGCCGACTTGAACCAGATCCCTGCAGGCCTGATCAAGCGCGTTGAAGTGCTGTCCGGCGGCGCTGGCGCGGTCTACGGCTCCGACGCGGTCGCAGGCGTGGTCAACTTCATCATGAACGACAAGTTCGAAGGCGTTCAGATCGATGCCAACCTGAGTGGCTACAACCACCAGCAGGGCAACGACACCGTCCAGAAACTGGCGCGCGCACGTAACTTCGCAGTTCCTGGCGACAAGAGCTTCGACGCAAAGAGCAAGGACGTCAGCATCCTGATGGCGGCAACTTTGCCAACGGCAAAGGTAACGCCACCGTGTACGCCGGCTTCAAGCAGGACGACGCGCTGCTGCAATCGGAACGTGATTTCACCGCATGCGCACTGGGTTCGAGCGCAGCCGGTTTCGCCTGCGCGGGCTCGAGCACCAGCTTCCCAGGCTTTTTCCTGGTTAAAGGCGGCGCAAAGACTGTTGCAGACGCGGCAGGCAACACCCGTAACTACGTCGGCGCCACCGACGCGTTCAACTACGGCCCGATCAACTACCTGCAGCGTCCTTCGAACCGTTATGTGTTCAACGCGACCGCGAACTACGAGATCAACGACACGGTACAAGTCTACTCGTCGATCGGCTTCCACAACGACCACACCATTGCGCAGATCGCTCCGTCGGGCCTGTTCGCCCTGGACCTGTCGGCCCCAATGCGGTTCGCTTCGAGAACCCGCTGCTGTCGGCTGACTGGAAGCGCCAGCTGGGCCTGACCGCTCCTGGCCAGACCGCGTCCGCACTGATCTTCCGCCGCAACGTTGAAGGCGGCGGCCGCCAGGCTGACATCACCAACACCTCCTACCGTTCGCAGATCGGCGCCAAGGGCGAGATCGGCGGCTGGGCGTATGACGTGTTCGCACAGAACGCACGCGTTTCGTACTCGGAAACCTACCGAACGCCATCTCGCGCAGCCGCGCGTTCAAGGCGATGACGTGGTGTCCTGGACAGCTCCGGCCAGCCGGCATGCCGCTCGGCTGTCGATGGTACCGATCCAAACTGCGTACCGTACAACATCTGGTCGCTGGGTAAAGTCACCCCGGCAGCACTGGCTTACCTGCAAACCCCAGGCATGCGCTCGGGCTACACTACCCAGGAAATCCAGGGCGGTAACCTGTCGGCTGACCTCAGCGAATACGGCGTGAAGGTTCCAACCTCGGAAACCGGCGTCGGCGTATCGTTCGGCCTGGAGCGCCGTCGTGAAAAGCTGCAACTGGAAACCGACACCGCGTTCCAGACCAACGACCTGTCCGGCCAGGGCGGTCCTAGCTTCGGCGTAGCCGGCCAGTACACCGTAAAAGAAGTGTTCGGTGAAGTCCGCGTTCCACTGCTGGAAAAGCGTCCGTTCTTCGACCTGCTGAGCCTGTCGGCTTCGTACCGCTACTCCGACTACTCCACCGGCAAGACCACCGATTCGTACGGTGCTGGCGTCGAGTGGGCACCAATCAGCCAGATCAAGGTGCGCGGTACCTACCAGCGTTCTGCCCGCGCTGCAAACATCGTCGAACTGTTCACACCGGCAGGTATGAGCCTGTATGACAACGACGCAGATCCTTGCGCAGGCGCAACGCCTACCGCATCGCTGGCCCAGTGCGCACGCACCGGCGTCACCGCTGCCCAGTACGGCACGATCATCGACAGCCCGGCTGGCCAGTACCTCCAGAGGACCGGTGGTAACGCCAACCTGAACCCAGAGGAAGCAGATTCCTACACCCTGGGCCTGGTACTGGAGCCAATGCGTAACCTGTCGCTCACCATCGACGCATTCAGCATCGACGTGAAAGACGTGATCGCCAACGTTCCTGCAACCACCAGCCTGTCGAAGTGCCTGGAAACCGGCGACGCGCAGTTCTGCTCGCTGATCCACCGCGACGATATCGGCACCCTGTGGGCGAAGGAAGCTGCGTTCATCGACGCCGTCAACCAGAACCTGGCTACCCGCAAGACCACCGGCCTGGACCTGGGCGCAAGCTACGGTTACAAGGTCGCTGGCCTGGGCAACCTGGGCTTCAGCATCCTGGGCACCTACCTGCGTTCGTTCGAAACCCAGGACTTGCCAGGCGACACCACCTATGACTGCAAGGGCCTGTATGGTCCAACCTGCGGTACCCCGCTGCCGGAATGGCGTCATAAAGCACGTATCACCTGGACCAGCCCATGGGCATTCGAGGCAGCGTTCACCTGGCGCCATATCGACTCCGTCGACCTGGACCGCACCAGCAAGGCACCTCAGCTGTCCGGCAACGTCTTCCCAGTTGACCGTACCCTGGGCGCACGTGACTACCTGGACATCAGCGGTTCGTGGTCGCTGACCAAGCAGCTGACCCTGTCGGGCGGTATCAACAACCTGCTGGACAAAGATCCACCAATCAGCGCACAGGTTGGTTCGGGCTTCGGTAACGGCAACACCTACCCACAGGTGTACGACGCAAACGGCCGCAAGATCTTCGTTGGCCTGACCGCCAAGTTCTAATCGGCGGTTAGCAACAGTAAAAACGGCGCCATTACTCGATGGCGCCCATCCAAGGAGTGAACAAATGCGAATTTCCCCACTGTTACCAGCAGCCCTGACCGCGGTATTTCTGTGCAGTCATGCAAGCGCGGCCGCGCCAGGCGCGAGCGAGCAGCAAGTGCGTCAGCGCGCCGCAGCGGTCGAGCAGCAGCTGATCAAGTGGCGACGCGACATCCATCAGCATCCGGAACTGGGCGACCAGGAACATCGCACCGCCAAGCTTGTAGCCGATCATTTGCGCCAGCTGGGCCTTGAAGTGCGAACGGGCATAGGCCGCACCGGGGTGGTCGGAATCCTGAAGGGCGGCAAGCCGGGCAAGACCGTGGCACTGCGCGCCGACATGGATGCCCTGCCGGTCAAGGAACCAGCCGGACTGCCGTTCGCATCGAAAGCGAAAGGCATTTACCAGGGCGCCGAGGTCGACGTCATGCATGCATGCGGCCACGATGCCCACACGGCAATGCTGATGGCAACCGCAACGGTGTTGGCGGGCATGCGCGAGAGTTTGGCCGGGAATGTGATGTTCATCTTCCAGCCAGCCGAGGAAGGCTCGAGCACGCTCCTGCCTGGAACGGGCAAGGAGTGGGGCGCCAAACTGATGCTCGACGAGGGCTTGTTCAAGCAGGTCAGGCCGGATGCGGTGCTGGCCATGCATGTCGTGACGGCCCGTTCGGGCGAAATCAGTTGGCGTACCGGCGCCACCACCGCCGCCAGCGATGACCTCCGGATATCCGTGACTGGCAAGCAAGGTCACGGTGGCATGCCATGGAACACGATCGACCCGATCGTGACGTCGGCGCTCGTCATCAACGGATTGCAGACGGTGGTGAGCCGGCAGGCCAACCTTTCGCAGTCGCCGGTGGTGGTTACGATCGGCACGATCAACGGCGGCACCGCCCCGAACATCGTTCCGGAAACGGTGTACATGACGGGGACAATCCGCAGCTACGACGAGCAGGTGCGCGCCAAGGTCGCTGCAGACATCAAGACCAGCGCGGTCAACATCGCCCAAAGTACCGGCGCCCAGGCGAAGGTGTCGATCGACCCGAAGTATGGCGTGACGGTCAACCAAAAGGCCTTGGCCGATCGCATGCAGCCTGTGTTGGAGCGGGCAGCGGACGGCAGGGTGGCAGTGGCGCCATTGGTCGGCGCCTCGGAAGATTTTTCCTACTTCGCCCAACAAGTGCCGGGCCTGTATCTCGTTCTCGGCGTGACGCCCGACGGGCAGGATCCCGCAAAAGCCGCACCGAACCACAGTCCGAAGTTCTTCGTCGATGAAAGTGCGCTGGTCGTGGGCGTACGGGCGATGGCGATGATGGCGGCCGACTTCCTGACGGCTGACGCAGGCGAAAAAAAGCCATAGCCCCGTGACGTGTTTTAGGCCGTTCTTCGTCGCGAAGGGGTCACACAATGTAAAAAGCCCCGGACAGTCAGTGTGCCGGGGCTTTGCCTTGCTACGGAATTCCGGAGAGCGAACACCAGGTATCTCCTGGTGTCGCCTCTTGCCGGTTGCCTCCGGCGACCGCGAAACGCTGTTGTTCCGCAGCCAGCTTCCAGGGCAGGCGTTTCCTCAACGATTACCTGCTTGCCGCGCCACGCTATCGATGGTGGCTGCGCCAGGTCCGTGCCCTGTTGTTGTTGGCCTTGAAGACCACGGAAGCCAGTATAGCCGAGATTTCAATCTTGTGTAGACAACATCGGAAATTTTTTATTGTTCCGACAACATTGCTCAGGCCGCCATCTGGCCGGGGTCGTCCTCGGGAGCGTCCGCGGCAGGCTTCTTGTCGCGATGGAGTGCGTCGCGCAGCCGTCCGATCAGCTTGCCCTGCGCCTTGGCCGGCGCTGCGGCGGACGGCGGCCCGGACGGTTTGAGCCTGCGCTTCGCGACCACTGCCGCGATCGCGCCGGCGGCCGCGAGCAAGGCGATCAGGTTCCAGGCCCAGCGCGGCATGGCACTTGCGACGTCCGGGGCCGCCTCGGGTTCCGGTTGCTTGTGCTTGATGGTGCGAATCGGCGGAGGCGCCGCAGGGCGTTTCGGCGCCAGGACGGCCTCGGGCGCGGGTTTGACGGCGTCGGCAGGCTTTCCCCCCACGGGCCCAGGATCGAGCGAAGCCTGCAGCACCTTGACTTTGTCCTCCAGCTCCACGAGCTGCGCCGTCAGCACCGCGCTCTTGTAGTCGCGCGCGGCACATGCCCTCACCTGTTCGTCGCTGTAGCGCGGCTTGGGGCAGGCGGCCGCTGGAGCGGCAACAACCGCGGCCGGCGCACGGACGACTGTCGGTCGCGGCGCGGCCTTTGGTGGCTCGGCCTTTGCGACGACTGGAGCCACGGCTGGCGCGACGATCGGCACAGGCACAGGCGCCGGCGCTGGCTTCGGGTCCGGCGTCAGCCACAGGGTCGCGGTGCGGATGCTGTGGCGCCCAGCGTCGGACAAGTCGAGGAACAGGTGGATGTACTGGGCGTCCAACACCGCGGTCGAGGTAATGTGCAGGAACTGGCGGCCGTCGCGCCGCATGACCGACATGCGCAGGTTCTGCAGCACTGGATGCATCGCGATGCCGGCGCCCAGGTAGACGTCGGGCCGCGCCAGCCGGACGTCTACCGGGATGTCCGCGCCGCTGAAACCGGTCAGCTCGATGTCCGCCACCAGCGGCTGCCCGATGTGCGAACGCACCGCCACGTCGCCCAGTTCGACCGCCTGCGCGCATGCCATCGCCCCGGACAGGAGGGCGGCGCTGGCGAGATGGAGAAGGCGGAAGCTGCGGGACATGGAAAGTGGACTGGATGACTAAGAGTTAAGGCGGCCGGATTCGCGGCCGTAACGTAATTAACGTACGTTGGAGTAAACTCTTTAGCAAAATTCAACCAATAACAGGAAAAACACCATGGATAGCAGGATGGAGAAGGACAGCTTCGGCCCGATCGCGGTGCCGAACGACCGTTTGTGGGGCGCGCAGACCCAGCGCTCGCTCGAACATTTCCACATTTCCAGCGAACGCATGCCGCCGGAGCTGATCGACGCGCTGGCCGAGGTCAAGCGCGGCGCGGCCGCGGTCAACCGCTCGCTGGGACTGCTCCCGGCCGACAAGGCCGACGCCATCATGAAGGCGGCCACCGAGGTGCTCGACGGCCGGCACCGGGACGAATTCCCGCTTGCCGTGTGGCAGACCGGGTCCGGCACCCAGTCCAACATGAACATGAACGAAGTGCTCGCCAACCGCGCCTCCGAGCTGCTGGGCGGCGAGCGCGGCGAGGCGCGGCTGCTGCATCCGAACGACCACGTCAACCTCGGCCAGTCGTCCAACGATATCTTCCCGACCGCGATGCACGTGGCCGCCGCGAAGGCGGTGGCGCAACAGGTGCTGCCGGCGCTGGCCCAGCTGGGCGGCACGCTCTCGACCAAGGCCCGCGATTTCGCCGACATCGTCAAGATCGGCCGCACCCACCTGCAAGACGCGACCCCGCTGACCCTGGGCCAGGAGTTTTCCGGTTACGTGGCACAACTCGAATTTTCCGAGCAGATCATCAAGGCATCCCTGCCTGCCCTGCTCCAGCTGGCCGCGGGGGGCACCGCGGTCGGCACCGGGCTTAACGCGCATCCGGACTTCGCGCCGCGCATCGCGGCCGAACTGGCTTCGCGCACCAGCCTCGGTTTCAAGAGCGCGCCCAACAAGTTCGCCGCGCTGGCCGGGCACGACGCCCTGGTCGCCGCGCACGGCGCGCTCAAGACCCTGGCCACGGTGCTGACCAAGATCGCCAACGACGTGCGCTGGATGGCGTCCGGCCCGCGCTCGGGACTGGGCGAAATCACGATTCCCGAAAACGAGCCGGGCAGCTCCATCATGCCGGGCAAGGTCAACCCGACCCAATGCGAGGCGCTGACCATGCTGTGCTGCCAGGTGTTCGGCAACGACGTCGCCATCACCATGGGCGGCGCCTCCGGCAACTTCGAACTGAACGTGTACAAGCCGGTGATCGCCCACAATTTCCTGCAAAGCGCGCGGCTGCTGGCCGACGGCATGCGCTCCTTCGACGAACACTGCGTGCGCGGCATCGAGGCCAATCGCACCCGCATCGGCGAGTTGATGGAGCGTTCGCTGATGCTGGTGACTGCGCTGGCGCCCCGGATCGGCTATGATCGCGCGGCGCAAATCGCCAAGAAGGCCCAGCACGAGGGCAGCACCTTGAAAGAGGCGGCGCTGGCGCTGGGCTTTGTGACCGAGCAGGAGTTCCACGACTGGATCGTGCCGATGGACATGACCCATCCGGGGCCCGGCCACTGAACCGCTACGTATCGAAAAACCAACAAATTTAACTGAGGATAGAATGCAAAACGTCACTTTTGATCTGGACGGCGAGTTCGTCGAGCTCAACCAGCTGCTGAAACTGGCCGGGTTGTGCGACAGCGGCGGCGCCGGGAAGAACATGGTCGCAAGCGGCGTCGTTTCGGTCGATGGCAAGAAAGAACTGCGCAAGACCGCAAAGATCCGCACCGGCCAGACCGTCAGCGTCGGCGACGTGCGCATCCGCGTGCAGTAATCCATGGCGGCCGACGACGGTCTTTATTGGTGACGACGCTAGTGTAAGAAGTGTAAAAGTGGTCGAGCGGGAAGTGCCCGCGCTCATTTGTGCATCGACAAACTCAGCCGAACTTGCATGCTTATATTGTAAGTGTCACTCGTAACCGTTAGAGGAGGCCGCGATGGATAGCCCCAAGGAAAGGTCCCAGACGCAGGAAAGGCTGATAGGCGACCTGCGGCTCGTCATCGAAAATGCGGAGGAACTGCTCAAGAACACCGATCAGTACACCAGCGTGATCTACCAGAACGCGCGCGCCAAACTGACGCACGCCCTGAATGCCGCCACCGAGGAACTGGCCAGGTTCGAGGATGCCCAGCTGAGCCGCATGATCGAAGCGACCAATGCGGCAAACATCCAGAACGCCGACAACAGCGGCGAGGCGCGCATCCTGCGCGCGTTTGACTAGCCAGGCAAGCAAGCAGCAACAATGCGGCGCCCGGACCCGGCGCCGCATCCTCCCTTCAGCCACCTTCATCCGCGCGGATCGCGCCAAACACGCCCAGTTGCAGCCATTGCGCCAGGTGGGCGCCCACGTCGAACTGTTCGTCCAGCGCGAACGCCGCATCCAGGGCCTCGCCAAATGACTGTCCTTGCGCAAGCAGCGCCAGCGCCGCGTGCGCGGCCGGCGCCAGCGGCGTGAGCTCGCTCTTCCACCGTGCACGGGTCACGAGCGCGAACTCGGGATGTTCCATATCGGCGGGAAATTCGACGCCGCTTCCGGGCTGGTGGGCCAGCCACAGCGTAACGGCGGCCCGGCTCGAGGCGAACAGCGTGCAGGCCGGATGCAAGGTCACGCGGGCCGCTTCGAATTGAACGGGATCGAAGGAGGCGAGGTCTGCCACGGCGACGGGCGCCGCATCCAGAGCGTAGCGGCTGCGGTGCAGCGTCCATTCCAGGCGCGCCATGTCCGGCAGGTAGGGATACGGCGCCGCGTGCTGGAAAGCGGCGAGGAAGCCGTCGAATCCGGCGCCGAACCGATTCAGGTCGACGTCCCCGGTCGGATACGCCACCCCGTAGGTGCGGCTCAGGCCGGCGAAGAAGTCATCGCCCACCAGTTGGCGGATTACCGGATAGGCGTTGGCCAGCACCTTGTTCCAGGTGACCGTCATGTTGCCGCGGTAGAGGGCAAACCGGTTCGGCGGCGCTTCCTTGAAGTGCGAGCGTGCCTCATCCTGGCAGGACTGGTCCAGCAGGCCGCGCACGAAATCCTCTTGCACAGCCGCCATCGCGTCGCCTGTATCCGCAGCAGCGGCGTACAAGCCAGGCGCCGGCCCGGGCGCTTTGTGTTCGGGATAGCCGGCGGCGATGTCGTCCGCCTTGCGCGCCTCCGCCAGCAGCACGTCGAGCGGCGGGATATCGGTATCCCACTCGACCAGGGTCGGCACGCGTCCGAAGCGCCGCAGCGCCGCCTCGTACAGCGCCCAAACAGGCGCGGCGACCTGCGCGCCGTGATGATCGACTACCGCGCCAGGCGTGGCAAGGTGCCCGGCCAGGTGGATTTCGCCCACGGTGCCAGGCGCCAGCGCCGCGATCGCGGCCAGCGCATCCTCGCCGTGGTTGCACTGGTTGACGTACAGGTTGTTCACGTCGAGCAGCAGGCCGCAGCCGGTGCGGCGCGCCAGTTCGGCCATGAATTCGGCCTCGCTCATTTCATCGGAACGGAAGCGCACGTAGGTGGAGACGTTTTCCAGCAGGAGCTGGCGTTTCAGCGCATCCTGCACCCGCCCTATCCGTTCGCACAGCAGGTCGAGGGCGGTGCGGTCCAGCGCCAGCGGCAGCAAGTCGTGCAGGCTGCGGCCCTGCACCGCGCCCCAGCACAGGTGCTCGGACACCAGCATCGGCTCGACGCTGTCCACCAGCGCGCGCACCCGTTCCAGGTGCGCCTCCGAAAAGCCACGCGCGGAGCCGAGCCCGAGTCCGACGCCGTGCAGGCTGACCGGATAATCGCGGCGCAGTTCCTGCAGCACGTGCCAGTCCCAGCCCGAACGGTCGAGGAAGTTTTCGGTGTGGACCTCGAGCCAGCCGGCGCGCGGCCGATGCTCGAGGAAGTCGCGGTAATGCGGCGCGCGCAGGCCGACGCCGGCACATGCGGGAGGCATCGCGCGTTGCCGGTCTTGCACTGTCAGGGGATTACTTCTTGTCTTCCTGGGGAAGCTTGCCGCCGGCCTTTTCGCAAGTGCCCTTGGCAACGTACTTCCATTCGGCCGGATCGTTGTCGACCGTCGCTTCGCCGGAGCAGCTGTGCGAGCCGGTCGCGCTGGCGCAGTCGTTCTGGCCGGCCTTGGCGACGCCGTAGCACTTTTCCTGCTCGCCCTTGGCAGGGTCCGGGGTATGTGCCGAAACGGTGGCGGCGGCGCACACGCCTGCGAGGGCGGCGGCGATCATGGCTTGACGTTTGTTCATGTATTCACTCCTGTTGGGATGGCGGATTCTACCGCGTTTTTCCAGGAGCGAGGAACCGGCTCAGGCGGTGGTATTGATGGTGTTGCCGAGGTGGGAAGGGAGGCTTTGCGCAGGCGATGCCGACTCGACGGCGTCGATCAGCTGGGTCGCGGCGGAGCTTTCCATTTGCAGCGCGCGCTTCAGGATCGCCGTCTGGACTTCCTGGCGGTTCCCGGTTTCGGCGATGGTCGTCGACAGTTTTGCAATTCCGGCTACATCCATGATGTTCTCCGTGTTGAAGGCTTACCCTGATTTACGGCAGCGATCGACGGAACTTTAGGCCGCGCCTGAATTTATTCTGGCCGCCAGCCAGGCCAGGACGGCCGGCTTGTCGTTCAGGTCGAGCCATTCGACATCGGGGCGCAGCGCCGCCGGACGCGGACAATCGGACGCCACCGCCACAATTTGCGCGTCGTCGGGATAGAGCGGCGGCCGCCCCAGCGCGGGCCGGAACACTTCCAGCTTGGGGATGGCCTCCCACTTGTAGCCTTCGACCAGCGTCAGGTCGGCCGGGGACAGGCGCTCCAGCTGTTCGGCCAGCGACGGTTCGGCGGCGCCACGCAACTCGCGCATGATCGCCACCCGGTAGGGGGAAGCGATCATCACTTCCGCCGCGCCGGCCATGCGCAGGCGCGCACTGTCCTTGTGCGGCGGCTCGAGCCGGATGTCGTGGTGGCTGTGCTTGACGACGTTGACGCGCAGGCCGCGCCCCGCCAGTTGCGCGACCAGGTATTCGAGCAGCGTGGTCTTGCCGCTGCCCGACCAGCCGACCACACCGAGGACCTCGTGCGGTTCCCGCTTTGGTTCAGGATGCATCGGCGCCCCTCAGTACGGCATGCGGTAACGGTACCCGCGATAGTTCATGACGGCGGCCCTGGGCAGCAACCGTTCCAGCATCAGCCCGGGTGCGACCTCTTCGCCTTCGCGGCGCAGCACCTTGTCGATCAGGAGCAGCCGGTCGGCGGGATTGGGCGAATAGATGTAGCCGCCGACTGCGATACGGGGAATCTCGCGCTGGATCGACTCCGGCAGCTGGCTGAGCGCAGGCGCATTGTCTTCCACCGGTGCGGGAACAGGTTCGGGCGCTGGCGTCTGCACCACGGGAGCCGGCTTCGGGACTGGCGGATTGATCTCAGCGACGCGGGGCTTCGGCGCCGGCGCAGGCGGTCGCACAGGTTCGACAGCTGCCACAGGTACAGCGACTGGCGCGGGCAAAGGCGGCGCAGGGGTAGCCGCCACCGGTACGGCGGCTACCGTCACCGGCAGCACGGGGGCCGGCGGCGGTGCGGCGGGACGCATCAATGCAAACGCCGCGGCGCCTGCAGCCAGCGCGCCTGCGCCAAGCCCGATCAGCAGCGGCTTGCGGCTGGCTTCGGGACGCACGGCTGCGGGGTACAGTGGCGCCGCGTGGATGGTCGGCGCGCTGCCAAGCTGGCGTTCGGCCTGGGCTTTTTTCAGGGCTTCAAGAATGTAGGACATGTCGCCTCAGTTTTTCTTGTTCGCGGCCAGCAGGCGTGGTTCCGCCACGCCTGCCAGCTGGTTCAGGCGCATCCAGGTTCGCGGTCCGGCAAGGCCATCGGCGTCCAGTCCCTGCGCCGACTGGAATGCGCGCAGGCGTTCGCGCATTCCGGCATCGAACGGGGTCCCAAGCTGCGGTGCTTGCGTGCCGTCCAGTCTCGCCAGGTGCTGGCCGATCCAGTCAACGTCCGCGCCGCTCTCCCCTGCCGGTACGTAGTTGCGGAAGCCACGCGGGGCTTGCCACAAGGTGGTGAAGCTACCGTCGAAGCGCGCCGCCAGCGATGCCACGCTTACGGTTTGCCGCTTGCCGTCGAGGACGAAGCTTGCGTTGGCATCGTCCAGCGCGGCCAGTACCGCGTAGCTGGACTTGGCGCCATCGCGCAGCGTCAGCACCGCCGGACGGTCCAGCAGGCGCAGTTCGTACAGGCCGCCCTTGCCTTGGTGGCAGCGCAGCTCCAGGCGCGCCGCAGCCTCGCAGGGATCGCCCGCCGGCAGCTGCTGCCCCCACAAGGCCCCCAGTTCGCGCAGCGCGGTTTCCGCGCCGGCATGGCCCTGCACCTGGACGGGGACGGCTGCCACCGGTGCTCGCTTGATGGGCGCGGGCGAAGCTTTCGCCACGACTGGAGCGGCTTCGCGCGGCATCAGCTGCCATGCGGCGGCGCTGATCGCGGCGCACGCCATCACTCCCCCGGCCAGCATCGCCCAACGCCGTACCGGCCGCGCCGAAGGCTGGGCATCGCCGAACACTTCGGCGGCCGACCTGCGCAGGATGGCGCGGTTTACTTCATGCGTATTTTCGACATAGGCGCCAAGCAGCGCGCGGTCGCACAGCAGGTTGATACGGCGCGGCACGCCCTGCGTCAGCCGGTACACCAATTTTGTCGTCGAAGGCGGGAACGGCATGCCGGCGGCGCCGGCCACGGCCAGCCGGTGAGCGATGTAGCTGCCGGTTTCTTCTTCCGTCAGCGAGCCGAGATGGTAGCGCGCGATGACGCGCTGGGCCAATTGTTCCAGCTCGGGCCGCGCCAGCATCGTGCGCAATTCCGGCTGGCCGATCAGGATCACCTGTAGCAGCTTGCGCTCGCTGGTCTCGAGGTTGGTCAGCAGGCGCAATTGCTCCAGCACGTCGGCCGACAGGTTCTGCGCCTCGTCGATGATCAGCACATTGTTCCTGCCCTGCGCATGGCTGGCCAGCAGGTGGCGGTTGATCGCGTCCACGTAGCCCTTGACGCTGTCGCCGGCCGGCAGCGGGATATGGAATTCCTCGCATACCGACTGCAGCAGCTCCGCGACGGAGAGGCGCGGGTTGAAGATGTAGGCCAGCTCGCAGTTTTCGGGAATCTGTTCGAGGAAGCAGCGGCAGACGGTGGTCTTGCCGGCGCCGATTTCGCCCGTCAGCAGCACGAAGCCGCCGCCGCTGCCCACGCCGAACAGCAGGTGGGCCAGCGCCTCGCGATGGCGTTCGCTCATGAACAGGTAGCGCGGATCGGGCGCGATCGCGAACGGCGGCTGCTTCAGGCTGAAGAAATGCGTGTACATGAATTCGCGCGAAGCGCCCTAGCGCGCGGCGGGCAATGGCTTGTACCGGGCGCAGTAGATCTTCGATTTGTCGTTGAAGTAGACGATTTTACTACCCGGGACCGACTGGCGGACCGGAAATGCCGAGCTGTCGGCCGGCTTGTGGCGCACGCCCGCTGCGCCGCGGATCGCCTGTTCCAGCTTGTCGGGCGTGGTTTCGGCCACGGCGCCGACGAAAACCAGCTCGCTGGTGTCGTCGCTGACCAGGATGTCGGACACCGGCGTCCCCCACAGGGTGCCGGATGCCTTGAACCAGTATGCACCGCCTTCATGCTTGTACGAAGGGCCGAAGGCCGAGGTCAGGTAGGAATGGAAGTGGGCGTTGTCGAGGTGGCTGCGGCACAGCAGCGCGCTGCCGATGACGGGACTGAAGGTGGACGGCGCCGCCTGCGCCTGGAGCGGCAGGATGCAGGCGGCCAGCGCCGCCACGGCTGCCGCCAGTGGCGCCGCTAGAGCTTTGACAGCCATTGACGGTTTGCCGCTATCTGCGCCTTGGCCGAAGCGGGCAAGGCGTCGTAGCACCCGGGATGCTGTTTCAGCGCGCTTTCGCGCACCTCCTTCTGCAGTCCATTGATCAGGAATACGTAGACGGTGGCTCCCTCGGCGTTTTTTTGCTTTCCAACATAACGAATCATTGTCGCTCTCCACTCACGCGCGCGGTTCGCCTCCAGGTTCCGCGCCATGTTCCCATTATGACACCAGCAGGCTCCACACGCCTACCGCGCCGTCCATACAGCCGGGTTGCGCCACTACAGCGCGGCCAGCCATGGATCGCTTTCAGGTTGCGGGAACTGGCCGGCCATGAAATCGACGAAGGTACGCATCTTCCAGGTCATCAGGCGCCGGCTGGGATACACCATCATCACCGAGGTTTGCCCAAGGTGATGCTCCTTCAGCAAGCGCACCAGCCGGCCGCTGGTCAGGTCGTCCTCGATCGTGAACGAGGAACGGATCATCACGCCCATGCCCGCCAGCGCGGCCTCGCGCAGCACCGCGCCGTTGTTCGAGACCATGCGGCTGCGGATAGGCACGTTGATGTGCTGGTCGTCCCACTGCAACGGCCAATGGTGGCGCAGCTGCTCGAAGGCGAAATTGAGGCAGTCGTGCTGCGCCAGGTCGTGCGGCGACTTCGGCTCGCCGCGCCGCGCAACATAGTCGGGCGAGGCGCACAGCACCAGGTTGGATATGGCCAGCTGGCGCGCTATCAGGCTGCTGTCGAACTTCTGCACACCCAGGAAAACGCCGACGTCGAAGCCTTCCTGCACCAGGTCGACGCCATGGTCGGACAGGGTCACGTCGAGCACCACGTCGGGCATGTCCTTCGCGTACAGCGGCAGCAGGCGCGCCAGCTGCGCCTGGCCGAAGCTGGCATTGCCGCACAGGCGCAGCACGCCGCTGGCCTTGCGCGAGCGCGACGACACTTCGGCGTCGGCCTCGTCGATCTCGGCCAGTATCTGGCGTACCCGTTCGATGTACACCTGGCCCGACTCGGTCAGCGACAGCTTGCGCGTGGTGCGGTTCAGCAGGCGGGTGCCGAGGTGGGCCTCGAGGTCGGCCAGGTTGCGGGTGACGACCGTGTTCGACAGGTCGAGCGCGGTTGCGGCCCTGACAAAACTGCCCAGTTCGACCACCTTCGCAAATACCCGCATCGATTGCAACCTATCCATCTTGCCCTTTGATTATTGCGTCCACCGCAATTGTCCATTGCGATTATTCGCCTTTTTTGCGCAGGGCGCAATGTGTAGACTGGCTTTCATCGGAATTCAACTTACGGAGAAACCTCATGAACGCAATCAAATTCATCACCGCGGCAGCAGCTTTCGCAGTAGCCGGTTCCGTCTTCGCCGCCGACGCGCCGGCCGCCAACGCCGCCGTGACTGCTGCCGCGGCAAGCACCGCAGCCGCTGCCGCCAATGCAAATAACGGCATCGCCGCCAAAAACCTGAACGTGCCTTCGATCGTGATCGGCCAGCCGACGGCCGCCGACCGCGCCGCGGTGCGCACCGAGGCCGTCGAATTCGTCAAGAACCACAAGACCGCGCTGGCAGTGCAGCTGGAGCAGTACAAGAATTAAGCAGCACCCCGGCCGATGCAGGCGGAAAGCGGCGGCGGCCTGTCCGCCGCTTTTTGCGTTTGATCCCCGGTTTTTGCGCGCCTGTCGGTTTCCGCTCGCGCTACACTGGAGATGGACATATCGTCATGCTTCGTCCGATCTCCTACGAAAACCATCATGAAAACAGTGCTCAAGCAAACCACCCTTGCCGTTGCCGTAGCCGCCGGCATGTTCGCCACCCCTGCCCTGCATGCGGCCCCGCAGGGACCGACGGTGTCGGAACAACGCAATGTCGGCGCCTTCCGCTCGGTGGAGCTGGATGGTCCCTTCCATGTGGTGATCCGCGCGCAAGGCCGCCCTTCGCTGTCGCTGACCGGCGACGCGAAGCAGCTGGCCGAGATCGAAACCATCACGCGCGGCGATACCCTGGTGGTGCGCCCGCTGCGGCGCAGCGGCTTCTCGTTCGCCCTGGGCAAGTCGGCCGAGCCGGCCACAGTCACCATCACCACTACGATGCTGTACAGCCTGAAGACCTCCGGCAGCGGCGACGTCGACGTTGACCAGGTGGCCGGCGACAGCTTCACGGTCACGGTCGGCGGGCCGGGCGACGTACGTGCGGCAGGCGCGGTGCGCGAGCTGATAATCAACAGCCAGGGCAGCGGCGATCTCGACCTGCGCCGCATGCGCGCCGGCGGCGCGAACATCAAGATGAGCGGTCCCGGCGACGTGGGCGTCAGCAGCATCAGCGGCGAACTGCGGCTGGCCGTCAGCGGCTCCGGCGACCTGGAAGCGGATGGCCTGCGCCTGTCCGGCGTCAGCGCCGAACTGCACGGCCCCGGCAGCGTGCACCTCCACGGCATGGCGGGCCACCTGCGCGCCCACATGGACGGCTCGGGCGACCTCGAAGCCTGTTCGCTGGCGGTGGAAAGCGCCAGCGCGGTCCTGCGCGGCCCCGGCAACGCCTGCGTGGCGGGCCGCCTGAGAAAATTCGAAGGCGAAGTGCACGGTTCCGGCGACCTGTCGGTCGGCGGCCTGGCCGCCCAGGAAGTCCGCCTGCGCATGACCGGCCCCGGCAACGTCGAGCTGTCCGGCAGCACCGCGATGCTCACTGCCGACATCTCCGGGTCCGGCGACCTGGAAGCCGAGCAGCTCGCGGTCAACAGCGCCACCGTGCGCAGCCGCGGCCCCGGCTCCACCGAGCTGGCCACCGTCGAGGGCACGCTGGACGCCGAGCTGACCGGTTCCGGCGGCCTGGAAGCCGCCATGAACGGCAAGCGCCTGGCGCTGCGGATCAGCGGGCCGGCGAACGCCGAAATCAGCGGCAGGGTCGACACCATCAACGCCCAGCTGACCGGATCGGGCAGCCTCGAAGCGCGCGACCTGCTAGCCGACCAGGCCGACGTTGTGGTGCGCGGCTCAGGCCATGCCACCGTCAATGTCCGGTCCAGGGTCGAAACCCGCACCTCCAGCATGAACCGGTCGCGCGCGGTGACAGGCGAACGCAGCGGCGCGCGCGTGCAGCGCGACTGACGCATACCAGCCACAGACCAGCTGGACTTCCACGGCAATGCCACTTGCACGCCAATACATTGAAAATCAATGACTTGGCGTGCATTTGCGCAAACGCTGGCAATACCAGTCTAAGCGCAATTAATACCAATTAAATACCTGTTGACACCCGAGTTTGGCATCCCTATAGTGCCCTGACCTTCATGGCAGCACAGGATCCCCACTCTATGATCGACTATCTCATCGGCGTCGACGGCGGCGGCACCGGCACCCGGGTGCGCATCGCGCGCGCCGGCGGCCAGGAAATCGCCCAGGGCCAGAGCGGCCCGTCCGGCCTCGCGCACGGCATCGCCCATGCATGGCAGGCGGTCGGCGACGCTGTCGCCAAAGCCTTCGCCACTGCAGGCATCGAACATCCTCCCCTTGCGTCGATGGCCATCGGGCTTGGCCTGGCCGGCGTGCATAACAAGGAATGGGCCGCGCAGTTCGAGGCCGCCAATCCCGGCTACGCCGCGCTGCGCCTCGAGACCGACGGCTTCACCACGCTGTTCGGCGCCCACCAGGGCCGCCCGGGAGCGATCGTCGCGATCGGGACCGGCAGCGTAGCCCAGGTGCTGCTGCCGTCCGGCGAGCAGCGCGAAGTCGGCGGCTGGGGCTTCCCCGCCGGCGACGAAGCCAGCGGCGGCTGGATCGGCCTGCGCGCCATCAACCACATCGAACAGGTGATCGACGGGCGCAAGAGCACGTCGGCGTTTGCGCGCGAGCTGATCGAGGCCTGCGGCGGCCACCGCGACGCGATCCAGTCGTGGCTTGCGAAGGCCAGCCAGACCACGTACGCCTCGCTCGCGCCGATCGTCGTGGCGCATGCCGCCAGCGACACCACGGCCGACGCGATCCTGCGCGAAGCGGGCCGCGAAGTGGCGCTCATGGCGCGCGCCCTCGATCAGTCGGGCACACTACCATTGGCCCTGTGCGGAGGCCTCGGCAACGTGCTGCGCGCCTACCTGCCGGCCGAGCTGCTCGAGCGCAGCGTGGCGCCCCCAGGGCGACGCAGCCAGCGGCGCGCTGCGCATGATCGAACAATACATAGCGAAGGAGCGCCAGCAATGACCACTTCAATCAACGGCAACATCCTCACGCCTGAAGGCTGGGTGCGCGGCGAGCTGCGCTTCCACCAGCGAATCGACGCCATCCAGGCCTTCGCCGCCGATCCGGCGGTCAACAGCGACGACTACATCATCCCCGGCTTCGTCGACCTGCACGTGCACGGCGCGGGCGGGCGCGACATCATGCAGGGCGGCGATGCGCCGCAGGTGATCGCAAAAACGCACGCGAAACACGGCACCACCAGCATGCTGGCCACCACCATGACGGCGCCGCCCGAAGACATCGTCGCCGCGCTGAAGGCAGTGGGCGAAGCCTGCGCCAGGCCGGTGCCGGGCAGCGCGCGCATCCTCGGCGTGCACCTCGAAGGCCCCTACATCAACGAAGGCAAGCTGGGCGCGCAGCCGAACTACGCCAAGTCCGCCACGCTGGAAGAAGTGAACGAACTGGGCGCCCTCGCGCCGATGCGCCTGATCACCGTGGCGCCCGAACTCGAAGGCCACCTCGAGCTGGTGCGCCAGCTGGCCGACGCCGGCATCCGCGTCCAGATCGGCCACACCACCGGCTCGTACGACGACGGCGTGGCCGCGCTGGAGCATGGCGCGGCCGGCTTCACTCACCTGTTCAACGCCATGAACGGCCTGCACCACCGCGAGCCCGGCATGGTGGGCGCCGCCCTCGCCCATGCCCAATACGCGGAACTGATTCCCGACCTGCTGCACGTGCATCCCGGCGCGATCAAGGTGGCGCTGCGCGCCATCCCGCACCTGTACTGCGTGACCGACTCCACCGCGGCCACCGGCATGCCGGACGGCGAATACATGCTGGGCCGCCAGGTCGTCCACAAATGCCTGGGCGGCGTGCGCCTGCCCGATGGCACCCTGGCCGGCAGCACGCTGACCATGGACCAGGCGCTGCGCAACCTGGTGTCGCTCGGCCTCGACCTGGCCGACGCATCGCGCCGCGTGTCCACCTATGCCGCCGACTATTTGGGCGAAACACAGATCGGACGCATCGCGCCCGGCTGCTTCGCCGACCTCGTGGTCCTCGACCGCAACCTGAACATCAAAGCTGTTTATATCGAAGGAGAAGCCTGTGACCTCAATGATGCTTAAAGAGGCCGTATCCGCGGCAGACTGCGTCGCCCTGCAACTGTCGCAAGACGGCGAACGCTATGCCGAACTTGGCGCCAAGCTGCGCAACACCCAGTTCAACACCGCGCTGACCATCGCGCGCGGCAGTTCCGACCATGCGTCCAACTACGTCGCCTACCTGATCATGTCGCGCCTGGGCCGCGTGGTCGCATCGCTGCCGATGTCGCTGCTGACGCTGTACAAGTCGCCGCTGGTGACCAAGGACACGCTCACCATCGCGATCTCGCAGTCGGGCCAGAGCCCGGACGTGGTCGAGCCGACCCGCTACTTCCGCGACGGCGGCGCCACCACCGTCGCGCTGCTGAACGACACCACCTCGCCGCTGGCCGAAGCCGCCGAATGGGCGATGCCCCTGCACGCCGGCAAAGAGCAGAGCGTGGCCGCGACCAAGAGCTTCATCACCAGCCTGGTGGCGGGCGCGCGCCTGGTCGCCGAATGGCAGGACGACGCCGAGCTGAAAGCCGGCCTGGCCGCCCTGCCGGACGCGCTGCGCGCCGGTGCGCAGGCCGACTGGTCGGCCGCGATCGAAGTGCTGGCCCCGGCCCGCAACATCATGGTGGTCGGGCGCGGCATCAGCTTCCCGATCGCGCTCGAAGCGGCGCTCAAGTTCAAGGAAACCTCGGCGCTGCAGGCCGAAGCGTTCTCCGGCGCCGAGATCAAGCACGGCCCGATGGCGCTGATCGAAGAAGGCTACCCGCTGCTGATCTTCGCAACCCGCGGTCCTGCGCAGGCAAGCCTGGTGCAGCTGGCGGCCGAGATGCGCGGCCGCGGCGCGCGCGTGCTGCTGGCGGCGCCAAGCGACATCGCCGAACGCGACCTGACGCTGCCGGTGGCCGCAACGCCGGACCTCGACCCGATCGTCGCAATCCAGGCCTTCTACGTGATGGCGGCAAAGCTGTCGGAAGCGCGCGGCATGGACCCGGACAAGCCGCGCCACCTGAACAAAGTCACCAAGACCCACTAAGCGCGCCGCTTCACGGAGTTCCAATTGAACGAACATAGAAAACTCGCCGGCCAGCTGATGATGATACGCATCGCCGGCACCGAACTGGCCGAAGCGACGGCCCGCTTCGTGCGCGACAACGAGGTACGCGGCGCCTGCCTGTTCCGGCAGAACATGACCGACGCAGTCCAGCTGGCGCGCCTGACCGGCGCCCTGCGCGACGCGATGGGGCCGAACGCCCTGATCGCGCTCGACCAGGAAGGCGGCGCGGTGGTTCGTTCGACCTGGGTGCCGGCGCCGCCATCGGCGATGGCGCTGGGCGCGGCCGACGACGCCGACCTGGCCTACCGTACCGGCGCGGCAGTTGCGCGCGCGGTCAAGTCGCTCGGCTTCAACTGGAACTTCGCGCCGGTGCTGGACCTGAACAACAACCCTCACAACCCGGTGATCGCCGAGCGCTCGTTCGGCGCCGATCCGCAGCGCGCCACCGAACTGGCGATGGCCTGGATGGCCGGCAGCGAATCGGAAGGCGTGGCCTGCTGCGTCAAGCACTTCCCGGGGCACGGCGACACCCACGTCGACTCGCACCGCGCGTTGCCGACGGTCGACAAGCCGCGCGCGGAACTGGAGCAGTTCGAGTTCGCGCCCTTCCGCATGGCTGCGGAAATCGCACCGGCGATGATGACCGCGCACATCGTGTACCCGGCGCTCGACCCCGAGCACCCGGCCACGCTGTCGCGCCGCATTTTGGGCGACCTGCTGCGGGGCGAATGGAAGTATGACGGCGTGGTGATCACCGACGGCATGGACATGCACGCGATCGCAGGCAAGTACGGCGTCGGCAACGCCGCGGTGCTGGCGCTGCAGGCGGGCGCCGACATGGTGATGGCGATCGGATCGCCCGAGACGCAGGAACAGACGGTCGACGCCATCGCGCGCGCGATCGAATCGGGCGAACTGCCGATGGACGAAGTACGCCGCAAGCTCGAGCGGCTGGCCAGGCTGGCGCGCACCTATGAGTGCGCCCAGTGCTACTACGCTGCCGAGGAAGACGACCGCACCGTGATGGCCGAAGGCTGGCAGCGCGCGCTGACCGCGCGCGGCAATCCGCAGCGTCCCCCGCAAGGCGCCAAGGTACGCCTGGTGATGCGCCAGGACGCGGTGAGCGACGGCGTATCCGAAGCCGGCGTGACGGCATCGGTGCTGTCGAAGGTGCTGGCGCGCCGCTTCGACGTCGACGTGGTGACGTATGCCGACGCCGAGGCCTTCGACTGGAATTCGCTGCCGGACGACGGCCGCTTCGTGATCCTCGCGTCGACGTCGCGCGTGCGCTACGGCCCGAAGGCGAAGGCCGCGTTCAAGCCCGACCTGCACCTGGCGCTGTGGAACCCCTACCAGGCGCTCGACTTCGACGCCCCCGCGCTGATCACCTACGGCTTCGCCGCGCCCGCGCTCGATGCCGTCGATGGCTGGCTGTCCGGCGCGCTGGAAGCGAACGGCCACGTCCCGGTCCCAGGCTTCACCGCCCCCCCGCAATAATTGTCTTCCCCGTAGGGGACAGACCCCGATGTTGGTGGTTGGGGTCTGTCCCCGAAGTCGCGACGCCGATCTTGTTTGTCCCCGATCTTGTTCGCGCCCCGGCCTGCCCCCGAACATGCTCCATCCCTATTCTTGTTTCAAAACGTAAGGTTCGCACGTTTGTAGGACCGATTCGGCTACTTTATGGGACAATGTTCGCTTTGTGCGATTGTCATTGTCGCCATTGCCTCGGTTCATCTCTTTGTCTTTGATAGAAGGATCTTTCATGTCCCAATTCCGTCTTGCCCGCATCAGCTTGCTCCTCGCCGCGATCGGCTTGAACGCCGCTCCAGCCCTCGTTTCCAGCGCACATGCGCAGGCCAAGCCGGCCGCTGAAGCGCCGAAGGAAACCTTGCGCCCGGATATGTTCAAGCTGCTCGATCCAAAGCAGTTCCAGGAACTGATGGCTGCGAAGAAGTACGCGGAACTGCAGGAAAGGATTACCGCCGCCGAGGCATTCCCGAACCGTACCCCTTACGAGGAATACGTGATCAACCGGATGAAGCTGGCGCTGGGCTCGTCGAGCGGCAACGACGCGATGGCCATGGCCGCACTCGAGTTCGTCATCGGTTCCGGCCGCCTGACCCCGACCGAGCAGTCGGACTTCACCCAGGCATTGGGCAACTACCACTACAACGCCAAGAACTATCCAAAAGCGATCGAGTGGATGAAGCGTTATCAGAAGGAAAGCCCAACTCCGCTGAAGGTGCGCAACTCGCTGATCCGCGCTTACTACCTGAGCGGCGACTATGCTTCCACCAAGACCGAACTGCTGCCAGTCATCGCCGAAGCCGACAAGGCAGGCAAGGCGCCTGAAATGGAAGACCTGCGCCTGCTGGGCAGCTCCGCAGCCAAGCTGAAAGATGACGCGACCTACATCATGGCAATGGAACGCCTGGTCACCTACTACCCGAGCGACGATTTCTGGACCGACCTGCTGAACCGCATGCAGCGCAAGACCACCTGGAATGACCGCTTCCGCCACGACGTGCTGCGCCTCGAAGACATGGCGCTCAAGACGATGGCGCCGGAAGAGTACGTCGAGTTCGCCGAGCGTTCGCTGCAGGCCGGCTTCCCGACCGAAGCGAAGAAGGCCATGGACCAAGGCTTCGCCGCCGGCGTGCTGAGCAATGCTTCGCACAAGAAGCTGCGCGACCAGGCCAACAAGCAGGCCGCCGACGATGCGAAGAACATTTCCAAGGGTGAAGCCAGCGCCGCCAAGTCGAAAGACGGCACCGGCCTGGTCAACCTGGGCTGGGCTTACGTCACCATGGACCAGTTCGACAAGGGCATCGGCTTCATCGAACAGGGTATCGCCAAGGGCGGCCTGAAGAAGGCCGACGAAGCCAAGGTCAAGCTGGGCATCGCCCACGCCAAGGCCGGCAAGAAGGCCGAAGCCATCAAGGTGTTCGAAGGCCTGAAGGGCAACGACGGCCTGACCGACCTGTCGAAGTACTGGATCATGTTCCTGAACGCGCCGGCTGCGACCGCTGCCGCGCCTGCAGCAGCCCAGTAAGTCGCGCCGCGCCGCGTGCGCGCAGAGAGCCCGGCTCCGGCCGGGCTTTTTTCGCCTGTCGCCATGATGTAGCTGGCTCCCCTCCCGCGAACAGCACCGGTTGCGTACCATGTCGCGGCATTCCTTTCGAACAGGGAGTGCCCACATTATGTACACCGGGAGGGGAGCATGACAAGAATTCCAGCGTCGCTCAATTGGTTAGTAAGTCGCCGAGCACGTATACAGGACCTCATCGAGGCATGTGAGCGTGAGCTTGCAAGGTTTGCCAAGCTACGTGATCGCTTACTGGGTTTGAGGCTCGATTTGGAAGCATTGGACCGTATCTTGCGGCTCCATGAGATTCCGATTGACCCTTCGACGATTCGTATTTAGACCTTCGTAGCTCAAGTGCGCCAAGATAGGGGAATTTCGCAGATCAAATCCAGGCGCCGAAGATTGCTGGTTCATGAGGGCCCCCTTCTTAGATCCAGAATACTCATATGCTCAATGCCTAAGAATGTTGCATTTATGGAAAATTTTGAACATTGCTGTCCAAAGAGTAGATCGGCGCTTTACTGTTTGTTATGATGCAAGCAACTAAGACGTCATGCCGCCGACTAATGTGGTCGGAAGAGCTTACAGATTCGGAGAATGAATGAAGACACTATTGGATCTTGGCTTTACCGCAGACGAGCGAAGCCTACTTTTACGAGGGATTCACGAAGGAAAGTACAATTTGCTGCTGGGCGCTGGCGCAAGCTACGGATGTGTCGGCGGGGACGGTGCGGAGCTTAAAGACGGCGCAACGCTTTCGGGCCAAATCAACGATGATTTTGACCTGGGGCTCAATCCAGATGAGGCCAAGAAGCTTCCGCTTACCTATGAGGAGGCAATAGGTGCTCATAAGTCGACTTTCAGGAGCTGGCTGCGAAAGCGATTCACTGGCTGCCAGCCATCGTGGCAGAGTCAAATATTTCAAATCCATTGGGAAAGAATCTGGACATTTAACATTGATGATGTCTTGGAAAATGCCTATGACGCCGGCCGTGATTCCAATTTGGTTGGAGAATTTCTTCCCTTTGATTGGCAAGACAAAGTCACTCCCCTTGAAAGTACACCTGCCGCCATCCAAGCAATCTATTTGCATGGCCGGGCGTCTCAGTTAGGAAATCCAAGCAAGCATCTGATTTTCTCAATTCCCGAATACGCCGCAGCAACACGGAGCTTTCCTGGTTGGCACGCCAGCTTTCAAACTACCTATCTTGAAAAGCCGTTCATCGTCTGCGGTGCGAGCCTTGTCGAAGAAGTTGATTTGGCGGAAGCGATTAGATCCAAAAACCAATCGAGTGCAAACGGATTCCCTTCCATCCTCGTATCGTTCAGTCTTGATGAAGGGCAAAAGAAGCGCGTGCGGCGCTACAACCTAATTCCAGTGGTTTCTCCATTGAACGAATTCTTCACTATTTTGACTAGTGAAATGGTGGAATATCGAAAGACCGCAGATGCCGTAGCCGCAAGACTAAAGACAGGAACTTATGAGCGATTCTTAGCTGAATTTCGACGTCTCGAAGGCGTGAACACGTCTTCTCTTGTTATAAAGGGAACGGATTTCTACGGTGGAGATGAGCCTACTTGGCTCGACATTTTGAATGATCGAGACGTTTTGTTCGGTTCTACCGGAAAAGCTGCGCGTATGCTTGATCATTCAAGTGCACGATATGCAGTT
>NZ_QYUP01000069.1 GCF_003590855.1 Massilia cavernae | reverse complement strand
AGCGATACGTCGAAATGATTGTTCGAATGGGAGCCCCAGGTCAGCCCCCAGTCGCGGCACAGCTGCGCCACCCGCACCGAGCCCTGCATGGTCCAGAAATGCGGGTCTGCCAACGGGATATCGATCGACTGCAACTGGACCGCGTGGGCCAGCTCGCGCCAGTCGGTCGCGATCATGTTGGTGGCGGTCGGCAAGCCGGTGGCGCGGCGAAATTCAGCCATCACCTCGCGCCCTGAAAAGCCATCCTCGGCGCCGCACGGATCTTCGGCATACGCGAGCACGGCGTGCTGGTCGCGGCACAGGCGGATGGCGTCCTTGAGCAGCCAGCCGCCGTTCGGATCGAGGGTGATGCGGGCCGCCGGAAACCGTTCTGCCAACGCAATCACGGCCTCGATTTCGTCCTCGCCGCGCAGCACCCCGCCCTTCAGCTTAAAGTCGCAAAAACCGTAGCGGGCATGCGCCGCTTCTGCCAGCCGCACGATCGCTTCGGGCGTGAGCGCCGCCTCGTGCCGCAGGCGCAGCCAGTCATCGGCCGCCTCCGGTGCGCCCGCATACGGCAAATCGGTCAGATTGCGGTCGCCCACGTAGAACAGGTAACCCAGCACGTCGACGCTGGTGCGCTGCGCTCCTTCGCCCAGCAGCGCCGCGACCGGCACCCCGAGGAATTTGCCGAGCAGGTCGAGCAAGGCGCACTCGAGCGCGGTAATGGCGTGGACCGTCACCCGCAAGTCGAAGGTTTGCAGGCCTCGTCCGCCGGCATCGCGCTCGCTGAAGGCAGTCCGGACTGCGGTCAGGATGGCCTGAGCGTCGCCGATCGGTTTGCCGATCACCAGTTCGCGCGCCTCTTCGATGGTGGAACGAATCCGGTCCCCGCCCGGGACCTCGCCCACGCCGGTATTCCCGGCGCTATCGGAAAGGATCACGATATTGCGTGTGAAGTAAGGACCGTGCGCGCCGCTCAGGTTCAGCAGCATGCTGTCGCGCCCGGCGACGGGAATCACCTCAAGACGGGTAATGACCGGGGTACGGCTGTTGACAACAGGATTTGCATCGAATTTCAGCGAGGCAGACGAATTTGACATAGAGAGTCCGGAAAAGTATCGGGCCAGCGCCTTGCTGGTTTGCATGAAACAGTTATTGCCATGACCAGACTTGGCGCCAGCAAGATGCGGTAGCGGTATCGGTAGCGGTACCAATTAACTTGATGGTACCGGTACCACTTTTGTGTGTCAACATTTTAAGGCACTTTTTCCGAATTTTCGTGCATTTTTACAACCAAAATTGGCCAATGTTATGCGTTGTCTCATCACATAAATGATTACAATCATTGCTTCATTTTTCAGCTTCAAAACAGTTGTAAATAATGCATCATTTGAACAATTGAAATCATGCCTTGGAGCCCGAGTGAGTGCCCAAGAACTGAACCATGTTCTCTCGTCATCGAACTGATGGTGCGCGGTCGGCGCCTGCGGCATCTGCCGCGTGGCTGTGCTTGACGGCGTGCCGGAACACCGCGATACGGTACTCGATTCGCGGGAGCGGCAAGTGAACAACTGCTTCCTTCCCTGCGTATCGCGAGCGCGTACGCCGGTCCTGCACCTCGACTTGTAGCCCGGTCTTCCCAAGACAAGGCGCTCAATTCAGCCTGAATCTTGAGCAGCGCCGGCAGGCGCTGAAATAGTGGATCGCCTTTGTGCTGTATGCGCTCAGGGCCGGTATTTGGGTCCGTGCGTGAGGAACATTCCGCCCCGGTGAGTCAGGCTGATGTCCTCGGGATCCGACCAGTCGACCGTCTCCGGAACCAGGTGCGCGAACTGGCTCGAGCTTTGTATCGGCCGGTAAGCCGAGTGGCGCGAATGGCGGTCATCCCACCAGCGGCCCGGGTTGTCCGAGATGCCGAAGGCGATGGTATGCCCGACGCGCGGCGTCACCAGCGCGCGTCGCAGCAGCTGCACCAGGTCGTCGAGTCCGAGCCAGGTGACGAGCTGGCGGTAGTTGGTCGGCTCCGGCCAGCAATAGCCGATGCGCAGGCACACCGTCTCGATGCCAAAACGGTCCCAGTAGTACCGCGACAGCGATTCGCCAAATATCTTCGATACGCCGTAGTAGCCGTCGGGTCGGGTCGGCATGGTGGCGTCGACACTGTCGGTGGTCCTATACATCCCCATCGTGTGGTTGGTGCTGGCAAAAACCACGCGGCGGATGCCCAGCTTGTGGACGGCCTCGTACAGGTTGGCCATCCCGAGGATGTTCGATTGCATGATCGGCTCGAATTCGAGCTCGGTCGATACGCCGCCGAAGTGCAGGATGGCGTCCACGCCTTCGCACATCTTGAGTACTTCGTCACGGTCCGCCAGGTCGCACCGGAACACTTCTTCGCCAGGCCCCGTAGCGCCAATGTCGGCCATGCGGCCAGCCGCACGATGTCGGCAAATTCGTGGAGTCGTTCACGCAGGCGGCGCCCGAGGTGACCGGCCGCGCCGGTGAACAATATGCGTTTGAATGGTTTGGTCATTGGTCGACGGTAAAGCGATTAATGATAATAGGACTAGATGAAGGCTCGATGATCCTGGCCGTCGGGTGAAAGAACTATCCGATCGATAATGCGAATGCGCGGAATCGCCGGATCAGATAGCGGCGCTTGACGGCCGCAAGCGAGGCACGGGCAGGCTCGCCCGCCCGACCGGCGCGGCCTGCGTGTGTGTCGTCGGGAGGCCGCCTGGCCGTGGCAGTCGTCTGCGGCTGGCCGAGCCGCCGGTATCGGCTTCGCGCCGGTGCCCGGAAAAAAAGGAGCGGGAAAAGGTTATCCCGCTCCTGGACCACCTCAGCGCGGATCGACGCTGAACGAGGACAGGATCGCCTCGCCGGCTTTCGGGACAAATTCGATCTTCGCCCTGCCGTCGGTGACGCGCAACGGAACCGAGCGTTCCAGCGCGCTCAAGCTGCCAACGGCGGCGGCAATATCCACGGCCTCCAGCGCGACGCTGCCTTGGGCAAGGACGTCGAACACCCTTTTGCCAGCCACCTGCCCCTCAACCGGCTCGACAAAGCGCAGGGTCAGGGCATACTCGCCGTTCGGGAGCGGCAACTCGTAGCTGAAGCTGCCGGCCCGGTACGCGAGGTACATCTTCTGGTCGGCCGCGCCTGCCACCACCTTCGGCGGCGGCGGGTTGCGGCGCGCAGGTATGTTCAGCAGGTGGCTCTCGCCGCCGCTGAACAAGTTGTCCGAACCATACAGGCCGGCGCTGGTCTCGGTCACCCCCAGTTGGCCCGCGAGGACCCGGTACACCCCTGGCCCGTGCACGCGCCGCCACACCGCGCGGTCGACCAGTTGCGTGCCGTTCAGCGTCGCTTGCACCGTCATCTCGTTGTCGCCTTTCGCCAGCACGACATTGCGCCACAGGCAGATCCGCTCGACACAAGCCGCGCTACCCACATCGAGCCCATTGACGGACAGGCTCGCTTTCGCCGCGTTGCTGTATGCCTTGACATCAGCAACCGGGCTGGCCCTGTCGGTGTAGCGGTGCCCTGCCAGGTAAATCATCGGCTCCGGATTCCAGTGCGCCTTGTAGAAATAGAACGATTCCTTCTTTACCTGGCGGTCGAAGCTGACAATGCCCTTGTCGTTGGTGTCGACCAGGTCGCCTTCCATCCGGATGGCGCTACCGAAATCGAACATGTTCCAAAGCCAGCTGCCCCACAGGTAGGGCTTGGCGCGCAACTGCGGCCAAGTATGCTCATGGATATACGACTGGAATGCCTCGGGGTGCGGACGGCCGCCGGCGACGACCGGGCCGCCCAGTGGGTTGTCGGTGTGCTGGGACAGTGCGCCGCCAGCACCATACTCGGTGACGCTGATCGCCTTGCCGGGGTAAAACGCGTGTACACGGTCCAGGTAAGCACTGAGATCGGACACGTTCGCGTAATACCACCCGAAGTAAACATTGACGCCGAAGACATCGACTGCCTCAGGGGGCGAATCGAGGCCGGTGCCCGGCGTGGTCGGCATCAGGTCGCCGGGAATGGTTCCGCAGCAGGTGGCCAGTACCGGGGGCCGCGACGGATCTTCCGTGCGAGCCAGTTTGGCAAGGCGATCCAGCAGCGGCACGGTTGGCGCCTTGATCTGCGTAAATACATTGAGGATGTTTGGTTCGTTCGCCACCGACCACACTGCGATCGACGGGTGGTTGAAATTCTGGCGAATCAGTTCCCGCACGTGCTGCTCCGAATTGGCGATGAATCCCGGCGTCGCTGTCGGCTGGCCGTACGGCGCCGAGCTCAAAACCAGCGGCACTTCAGCCCAGACGACCAGCCCCATCCGGTCGGCGAGGTCGTATTCGGCCTGAGCGTGCTGGTAATGCGCCAGTCGCACGGAATTGGCGCCGATTTCCTTGATGATCGCGTAGTCACGTTTCAGCTGGTCGTCAGTGGACGCCCAGCCATTGGCTCCGGTTTCCTGGTGACGATTCACGCCGCGCAGCATCAGTGGTTTACCGTTCAGGAAGAAACCTCTGCTCGCGTCGAAGCGCATCGTACGGATACCGAAATTCTGCGCGACTACGTCTACCAACTGCGCACCGGACAACAGGTCCACCTTTACCTTGTACAGGTAGGGGTCGGCCACACCGTTCCATAAATGGGGCTTGGCCACGTCCAGAACCGCCTTAATCTCGCGTGTCGAGGACAACGCCATCGAAATCGGCTGGGTGTCGGACGCCACGATTTTGCCTGTCGCGTCAATTAACGAAGTGCGGATCCGGATCACTTGCGCCACGCTGGCGTCATTGCGCACTTTCGCCGCGACCTCCACCCGCGCGCGGCCGGCGTCGATCGACACCGTGCGCGCATATACTCCTGGCCCTCCCTCGTCTGCCAGGTCGATATGTACGGGAGCCGCCGTCACCAGCGACACCTTGCGGTACAGTCCACCGTACATGAACCAATCGCCACCCATCGGCAGCGTTTCGGCGGTGACGGAGCCTTTGGTCTCGGGCGATGTGTTATCGGTCCGAACCACGAGCTGGTTTTCACCGGGACGAATCGCATCGCTCACATCGAAACGGAAACCGGATACGGCACCGTAATGGCGCCCCAGCAGAACGCCGTTGAGCCATACGTCGCTGACGATACTGGCGCCATCGAACTGCAGCCAGCTTCGCCGCGGCTTGGCCGCCCAGGAATCCGCATTGAATTTCAGGCGATACCATCCTTTCCCCTTACGGTCGTCTGCATCCGCGGTCTTGGTCGCATGTCCGCCAATGCGGTTCCAGCTGTGCGGGAGACTAACGGTTTGCCAGCTGCTGCTGTCCGACTTTTCGGTGTACTCATCGCCGAACGCGAAGCGCCAGCCATCAACCAAAGGTGTTTCGGTACGTCCGTTGCCGGCAGAAGACGCGGCGTGAGCGGCAGTGCCAAGCAGCGCGACCGTCAATATTGCACCCGCCAGATGAAGGATTCGTTGAAAACTCATATTTTTTTCCTAAGTATCTTATGTCTTGCAACGGGTAGAGCGTATGGAGGATGACGCGTCATGGCTTCCCGAGAATCCGCTCCAGGTACCGCGCGCTGGGGGCGATGCTGCCCATGGGGTCCGCGGGGAAGTCCGCACCTCAGCGGCATTGAGCGCCGGCATGGCGCCATGGGCGCAAGGCATGAACGGCACGGCCAGGCTGAGCCCGAGCGCCAGCGGGATCGTTTTTGCAATAGAAAAGGGTTTCATCGTTTGTCTCCGTGGTTTTTTTACTTATGGATACGTGAGGCCGAACCCAAACGGGTACAGCGTGTCGGCCGGCGCATAACCCGGCGCGTCCGGCGCGTTGTCGATCACCGCCTGCAAATTTCTGGCCATGGATGCCGGCGCCATTCTGGCTACTTTCGGCGTCAAGCAGCATGCGCTGCTGGAAGTGCTGAGCGGCCGCTTCAAGCCAACGGGCAAGCTGCCGTTTGCGTCGCCGTCGCTGGTGGACCCCGACGGCTAAGCGCCAGTCTTCGTACGGATCGAGCCGGCCGTTGCCGTTCGAGCCCTTGAATTGCAAGCCGCCGATGGTCAGCACCGCTTTGCCTTGGGCGCCGATCGCAGGCTGGGGTGGGTTACCTACCGCGGCGGTGCAGGCGCCGGCCGCGAGCGTTGCGCCCGCGAGCACAAGCGTCCTGCGAAAAAAAGCCGGACGGTGGCCAGACCGTCCAGCAAGCGAGCGACAATTAAAAATCATATTTTAGGCGAAGACCAAAGTAACGTTGCGAATTGCGTGGCAATACCTGGGTCATGACATGCGCCCCACCGAAAAATCCGCTGTTATCGTTGATCGCTGTCGTATAGCTCTTGTTGGTCAGGTTATTGCCAAAAAATGTGATCTTGTATTTTTTTCCATCGTCTTGCACAGCAAAACTACCGTTCAAGATGCCATAGGCGTCCTGGACATTCAAAGGATTCTGGAACAGGTCGAAATTGACTTTCGACTGATACTGGTAGTTGAGGTTGACCAGTCCGCCCCAGCCGGTGTTCGGGAGTGGAAAGTCGTAGGTTGCACCGACGTTGTACTTGACCTTGGGCGCGTTCGCGAGCGTTTTCCCGGCCAGGTCCTGGACAGTGGAATTACCCAGCGGGACGCAGCCAAGCGCCAGGGTCTGGCCGGGATAACAGGTCCCCAGCGGGAATTTTCTGATGATCGCATCGACATAGCCGACCGACGCTTCGAGCAGCACGGACTTGACTGGTTTGGCCGTCAGCTCAAGTTCAAGCCCGCTCGTACGCAATTTGCCGACGTTGTGCACGGACAGCGTAATAATCCTGGTGTTCGGATCGACCACCGCAGCCTGCGCCTGGAAATCATTGTAATCGGTCATGAACACCGTGGCGTTCACCTGCACGCGATTGTCGAAAAAGCGGCTCTTGATCCCGGCCTCATACGCCTTGGACGACTCGGGTGCGACCGGGTGATCGATGCGCGACTGATTAAAGCCGCTCGAAATGTCGAAGCCGGCGCCTTTATAGCCAGTCGCGACCGATCCATACAACATGACTTGTTTCGCAAGGTCATGCTGCAGCGATACCTTCGCCGTTACCGCGTTATCGCTCGTATCGCCCGCAAAGGTTGCCGGGACTACGGGCAGGAGATTGGTGAAACGGACATCAATCGCTTCCTTGTTGGCGCGCAGACCACCGCTCAGCCGGGTTGCTTGAGTCAACTGATAGTCAAGCTGCGTGAACGCGGCCATGGTCTGATTGCCGGCGGTCGCAGACCATTTTGCCAGCAGCGCAGACGGTCCCCGACTAAATGAGCGATCAGTGGTCGTATTCGAATAGAAAAGACCGCCCAGGTAATTGAAATTGCCGTCACCATTCGATGCCAGACGCAACTCCTGGGTGAATTGGTTGGAGTGATACGCCCCCCCCTGGATCACACCGCCATTGGCCGCGCCCCGGGTCAGCGCGGCGAGCACATTGAGTTCGGTGCCGTCGATGTCGCTTGAGGATTCGTATTTCCAATCCTGATAACTGGTGACTGACGTCAAGGTATTACCACTCAGTTTCCAGTTTACAGTACCGCTCAGGCTGCCGTTCTTATTATCAGTGAAGCCGACATCATCGAGCCTGACGTTACGATTTTCCGGACCCGCTGTGATCCCAACCAGCCCGGGAGCCAGCGGGACGGCGCCCAACAGGCGAGCACCGGCCGGAACATCGCGCAGCGTTAGTGCCTGGCCCACCAGCCGGCGTGTTGAGTAGTCGCCGATCAACTTCATGCTGAGGGAGGTGGACGGATGGAAATCCAGGCGAGCGCGCAAGCCACGGCTGGACTCTCCGTTGACGTCTTCCCCGGTGGTGAGGTTGGTCACATCGCCGCCCCGGCTATCGGCATAACCATTCAACCTGAATGCCAGTGCATCGCTCAATGGTCCCGACAGCGACAGTTCGGCGCGCCGTTGCTGATCGTCGGTGGCAGTAAGCTGGGCCCGGCCGGAAAAATAATCCGTCGATTCCTTGGTGACGACGTTAATCACGCCGGCCGACGAATTTTTCCCAAATAGCGTACCTTGCGGTCCGCGCAGCACCTCGACCCGGTCGATGTCGCTCAAATTCGAAAACGCCTGCAACTGCTGCACCACCGGGACATCGTCGATGATGACCGAGACGGCTGACTCCAGCCCGATGCTGAACGCATAAGTACCGATCCCGCGCAAGGCCACTGTACTGTTGCTCTGGTTGACCGTCATCGAGGGCGCGACCCGCGTCAAATCGGCAAAGTCGACGATTTGCTTGTTTTCGATGGCTTTCGCGTCGACCATATTGACCGCGACCGGCACTTTTTGCAGCGGTTGTTCGCGTTTTTGGGCCGTGACGACCACGGTCTGCAAGCCCTCTTCCGGACTCGCCTGGGCAGCGGCGCCCTGTTGCGCAAATGCCGGCATCGCGCACGCGCCCATGGCGAGCATGGCGGCGGCAACGGCGATCGAAGTCAGACGCGGTGGGTAAGCTACGGTAGCAATGGTTTTCATTCTGGTCTCCTGATGTATTTATGGTTGTATTAGAACGGTCTGCTTGAAGCTGGAATTGCATATTGGTACTGGGAACCGCATGACCATTGAAGCGGCTGGTGCGCCGGCGTGGCTTGCCGGGTTAGCGCAGCAATGCCGGTCTCTTGTGATCGAACTTCCATCCCGGGATCAGATATTGCATGGCCACCGCATCGTCGCGCGCGCCCAGGCCCATACCCAGGTACAACTGATGCGCAGCCTCGACTTCCGCCATATCGAGTTCAATCCCCAGGCCAGGCGCGGTGGGTACGGCGATCTTGCCGCCGACAATTTGCAGCGGCGCCTTGGTCAGGCGCTGCCCGTCCTGCCAGATCCAGTGGGTATCGATCGCGGTCACCTTGCCGGGTGCGGCCGCCGCCACATGGGTAAACATGGCGAGCGATACGTCGAAATGATTGTTCGAATGGGAGCCCCAGGTCAGCCCCCAGTCGCGGCACAGCTGGGCCACCCGCACCGAGCCCTGCATGGTCCAGAAATGCGGGTCTGCCAACGGGATATCGATCGCCTGCAACTGGACCGCGTGGCCCAGCTCGCGCCAGTCGGTCGCGATCATGTTGGTTGCGGTCGGCAAGCCGGTGGCGCGGCGAAATTCAGCCATCACCTCGCGCCCGGAAAAGCCATCCTCGGCGCCGCACGGATCTTCGGCATACGCGAGCACGGCGCGCTGGTCGCGGCACAGGCGGATGGCGTCCTTGAGCAGCCAGCCGCCGTTTGGATCGAGGGTGATGCGGGCCGCCGGAAACCGTTCTGCCAACGCAATCACGGCCTCGATTTCGTCCTCGCCGCGCAGCACCCCGCCCTTCAGCTTGAAGTCGCAAAAACCGTAGCGGGCATGCGCCGCTTCTGCCAGCCGCACGATCGCTGCGGGCGTGAGCGCCGCCTCGTGCCGCAGGCGCAGCCAGTCATCGGCCGCCTCCGGTGCGCCCGCATACGGCAAATCGGTCAGATTGCGGTCGCCCACGTAGAACAGGTAACCCAGCACGTCGACGCTGGTGCGCTGCGCTCCTTCGCCCAGCAGCGCCGCGACCGGCACCCCGAGGAATTTGCCGAGCAGGTCGAGCAAGGCGCACTCGAGCGCGGTAATGGCGTGGACCGTCACCCGCAAGTCGAAGGTTTGCAGGCCTCGTCCGCCGGCATCGCGCTCGCTGAAGGCAGTCCGGACTGCGGTCAGGATGGCTTGAGCGTCGCCGATCGGTTTGCCGATCACCAGTTCGCGCGCCTCTTCGATGGTGGAACGAATCCGGTCCCCGCCCGGCACCTCGCCCACGCCGGTATTCCCGGCGCTATCGGAAAGGATCACGATATTGCGTGTGAAGTAAGGACCGTGCGCGCCGCTCAGGTTCAGCAGCATGCTGTCGCGCCCGGCGACGGGAATCACTTCAAGACGGGTAATGACCGGGGTGCGGCAGCTGACAACAGGATTAGCATCGAGTTTCAGCGAGGTAGACGAAGTTGACATAGAGAGTTCGGAAAGTATCGGGCCAGCGCCTTGCTGGTTTGCTTGAAACAATCAGTACCATGACCAGACCTGGCGCCAGCAAGATGCGGTAGCGCTACCAATTGAGGATGATAAATGGTACCGCTACCAATTTTGACTGTCAATATACCATGGAGACATTTCTCGGATTTTCGTGCGTATTTACAACCAAAATTGACAGATGTTGTGCGATGTCATATGACATCCAGCGCTCCGGCATCTTCCGCCAGCCTTTAAAGACCCAACGAAGCGAGCCAGCAAGGTGAGGCTGTCGCGAAAGGTCCGAAGAGTCAAATCTACCATCGTCATTGCCGCCGAGGCCTGCGCGAGAATGCGGCTCTTCGGCTATTGGTGGCAGCGATTTTTGCGTTTCGCGACAGCCTCAGGTGCGTGGCTCTTGCTGTTCTGGCTGGCCAAGTACAAGATGGGATGTGCAGCTTCGGCGGGCCGGATCGCTGCTGCTGCGGCCGGGCGCGCGCGGCGTGGCCAGGACCCTGTGCCGAGGCTAGCGCCGGCCGGCAGCCACAACTCAGCCGCTGGCGCGCTCGACGATGGTGAAGCCGATGTCGCGCACCTTCTCGGCCACCACCTTGCCCTCGGCGCGGGCGATGATGAGTTGCGCCGCTGTGCTGCCGATGGCCGCTCCGTCGATCTGCACGCTGGTCAGGGCCGGATGCAGGTCGCGCGCAAAGGCCTGATCGCCCAGCCCCACCACCGCCACCCGGCCGGGAATCGCGATGCCCTGCGCCTGCGCCTCGGTGATCACGCCGAGCGCGAGCATGTCGGAACTGCAAAACACCGCATCGATGCAGGGGTCCTGCGCCAGCAGGTCACGCAGCCCGCTGCGGCCGCTGCCCACCGTGGTCGGGGCCGGCACAATACAGCTCGGCACCGCCGCGGCCCCCGGCGCCCCCATGCCGAGCGCCAGCGCCGCATGCGAGAACGCCTGGTTGCGGCGCACCGCACGCTCGTCGTTGGCGCTGATGGTGGCGACCCGGCGCCGTCCGCGCTGGTATAGGTAGTCAGCGACTGCGCTGCCGATTGCCTCGTGCGAAAAGCCGACCAGCATGTCGATCGGGGTCGGCGTCAGGTCCCAGGTTTCTACGATCGGGATCCCGCTGGCGAGCAGCCGGCGCCGGCCCTGGTCCGAGCGCATGATGCCGGTCAGCACAACGCCGTCGGGACGGCGGCCGATGATCGCCTCGAGCAGCGCGTCCTCGCGCGAGTTTTCGTAGCCGGACTGGCCGAGCATGAGCTGATAGCCGGAAGCGGCCAATGATTCGGTGAGCGATTGCACCATGTCGAGGAAGACCGAGCCGGCAACGGTCGGCACCACCGCCGCCACCAGCTTGCTCCTTTTCGAGGCCAGGCCGCCGGCCAGCAGGTTCGGCACGTAGCCGGTGCGCTCGACCGCCTCGCGGACCCGCTGCAGGATCGGCTCCGAGACCGAATCGGGATTGTTGAGTGCGCGCGAGGCCGTGATCGGCGCCACCCCGGCCAACTTGGCGACGTCGCGCAAGGTAAATCCACCGCTGGTGCGGCGGCGGCGCTTGGGCGGCGCGTCGATGACCGGTACTGCTTGCTTATCCATGCCTGGATTCTAGCACGGCGAATAGGTAGCGGTACCAAAAAGACCCGAATCGCGAATAGTTCGCTACGCGCGCGCGGCCGGCTCGCGATGCTCGGCGTCCGAGCCAGGCGCTCCGAACAACGCGGCCACCAGTGGGTCCCGGCGTGCGGGCCGATCGCCTGGGCCGAAGGAAAAGCCGGCGTCGTCCGATTCGGCCAGCGTCGCGAGGAATCGCTGCCGCGCGAGCCGGTCGGCGGTCAGCTGGTACAGCGTCCGATCGAGGCAGCCGGCGCCCTGCCTGACCGGATGCGCAGCAAGCACGCCAGCATCGAGCAGTTCGACAATGTAGTTGCGGGCCGAGGAAAAGGAACAGCTGAGGAACAAGGCAGCCGCAGCGCAGCCGAGATCACGCTTCCCGAATTCTTCGACAAGCGCACGCAAATTGCTGATGCGCCGCACGCTCGATGGCCTTGGGCCGCCCGGAAGCCCGGTGTCAGAAGTTTTTTTCATTTCTCCGCAAACTCGTTGCAGCGCGACAGTGCGCATTCAGGCCGGGCCGGCGAAGCGTCGCTCCGGCATACCGGCCACCCCGGGATCGAGCATCAAGACCGCGCCGGCCAGCAGGTCGCCTGCGGGCGCGCCGACGCTGATCGAGGTCACCAGCAGGCTGCTCATGCCGGCGCCGCCGAAACTGCACATGCTCGGTTTGGCCAACGGCAGCGCGATCGACCGGTCGAGCTTGCCCTCGGGGGTAAATCGGTGCAGCTGCCCGGCATCGTTGGCGCAGGTCCAGTAGCAGCCGTCGACATCGATTGCGGCGCCATCGGGACGTCCCGGATGCTGCGTCATGTCGACAAACACCCGCTGCCCGCTCGGGGTCCCGGTGTCGACGTCGTAGTCGAAGGCCCACACCACGCGGCGCGAGGCATGCGAGTCCGACAAGTACATAGTGCGTCCGTCGGGCGACCAGGCCAGTCCGTTCTGCGTCACCAGCCCGGCGACCACCGGCGCCGAGATGCCCGCCCCTGCGCTGTAGCGATAAAGGTTCCCGACCGCCGGGGCATGCGTCATGTCGAGCGCCATGGTGCCGCTCCAGAAGCGGCCCTGGCGGTCGCAGCGGCCGTCGTTGAAGCGCATGCCGGCCATGCTCTCGGCCGGCGCAGCCAGCAGCTGCGCCTCGACCGCCTGGCTGGTTTCCCCAAGGCGCAGACGGAAGATGCCGCTCTCCATGCCGGCGACCAGGCCGCCCTCCTCGTCCAGCGCGATGCAGGCCGCCATTTCGTCCGCTTGCCATGAGCGCGCCGCGCCGCTAGCTGGGTCGAAGCGCCAGATCGTGCGCGCCGGGATATCGACCCAGTACCAGAGCGCACGCCGTGCGCACCACAGCGGGCTTTCGCCCACCGCGCATGCCATGTCACCTGCGCGATCGATTCTCACGTTTGTTCCTGGCGGTATTGTGGGCCGGACAACAGGAACGGGCCGCCCTGGAACGTGGCGCCGATGTCGTCCTGCGCCGGATAGCTGGCGCCGGGTGGGAACTTATCGGCGAAGCGGCTCGAGCTGTCCTTGGCGACGAAGCCCAGATGGCCCGCCTTCCGGTTGTCCCACCATTTGGCCGGATTGTCGGACACGCCGAACAGGATCGTGTGGCCGACCCGCGCGGTCATCAGCGAGCAGCGCAGCGCTTCGAGCAGGTCATCGTAGCTGAGGTAAGTGACCAGCATGCGTGCGCTCGTCGGCTCCAGGAACGAGGAGCCGATGCGGATGCACACGGTCTCGATGCCGAAACGGTCGTAGTAATAGCGCGACAGCGATTCGCCGAAGCACTTCGAGACGCCGTACATCGTGTCGGGCCGCACCGGAGCGTCGGCGTCGATCATGTCGGTGGTTTTGTAATAGCCGATCGCGTGGTTCGAGCTGGCGAACGCCACCCGCCGCACGCCCATCTTGTGAACCGCCTCGTACAGGTTCGCGGTGCCGACGATATTCGCCTGCAGGATCGCGTCGAATGGCGCTTCGACCGAGATGCCGCCGAAATGCAGCACCGCGTCCACGCCTTCCATCAGCGCCAGCACGCCGGCCTTGTCCGCCAGGTCGCACTGGACGATTTCTTCGCCCTCACGCGTCGCGCCCAGATCGGCCAGGTCGGACAGGCGGATCACATCGGCCCATGGCTTGATGCGGTCGCGCAGCACCTTGCCAAGGCCGCCCGCGGCGCCGGTCAGCAAAATGCGTTTGAATGGTTTTGCCATCGCTTGCTTTCGTCAGTAAATGGTGGGTGTTGTGCGTGCGCCTCGATGTCGTCGGTCGTCGTACAACATACGACATAGTATAATCAGCACTACCTGAAATAGCAACGCTGTCCAACCCGATTATTTTATTCTGACCATACCTATGAATTCCGCACCGCTTCCATCGGCGCCGCCCAAAAAGCATCGCAATCTGGCCCAGGGTGTTGTAACCTACATCTCCGACGGTATCCGCAACGGCACGCTCGATCCGGGCGACAAGTTGCCGACGGAATCAGAAATCGTGCGGATCCTCGGCGTCAGCCGTACCGTGGTGCGCGAAGCGATTTCTCACATGCAAGCGGCCGGCCTGGTCGAAACCCGCCATGGCATCGGCACCTTCGTGCTCGAGCCCCCACCCGCCCGCACGCTGGGCATCGACCCGAATACAGTGATCACCATGCGCGATGTGCTCGCCATCCTCGAGCTGCGCATCAGCCTGGAGACCGAAGCCGCGGGCCTGGCCGCCAGCCGGCGCAGCGAAACCCAGTTGCAACAGCTTCGCGATGCGCTCGACAGTTTCCAGTCGTGCGCGCGCAATGGCAGCGACACAGTGGCCCCGGACGTCCAGTTCCACCTGCTGATTGCGCAGTCGTCGGGCAACCGCTACTTCCACGACATCTTGAGCCAACTCGGCACCAACATCATTCCGCGCTCGCGGGTCAACTCCGCCAAGCTGGCGCAGGACGAGCCGTCCGCCTATATGGATCGGGTGAACCGTGAGCACGAAGACATCTTCAATGCCATCGCCCGCAACGATCCCGAGGCGGCGCGAGCGGCAATGCGCACCCACCTGAGCAACAGCCGGGAACGCCTGCGGCGCGCGCAGCAACTGATTGAGCCCCCCCTCAATAAGGGGCGTCCGCGCCTTGCCCCCCAAGACGGATGCAGCTCGGCATCGCTTGAATTGGCGACAAGCTTGTACGACGTTGCAGCTTCTACTGGCCAGGCTCTCGTTCGGCTTATCGCAGGCCAGCTACTTGGCGCCGGCTGGAACGCCGTATTTCGGAGCCGGCGCTTCGATTTCGGAGTGGGTCGGCACCAGGGTCTTCATCACGCACCACGCAACCAGGTAGGCGACCGCGCACACCGCGAACATGATGGTGTAGCCGGTCTCGATCCGGCCCAGGGCGCCGAAATGATCGAACACCCAGCCGCCAATTTTCGACATCAGCACGCCTCCCAAGCCTCCCGCCATACCGCCGATGCCCACCACCGAGGCGACCGAGTTCTTGGGGAACATGTCGGACACCGTTGTGAACAGGTTGCACGACCACGCCTGGTGGGCGGAAGCGCCAATCCCGATCAGCACCACCGGCACCCACACGCTAATATAACCAAGCGGCTGGGCGAGCAATACGACCAGCGGGCACACTGCGATCAGCAGCATCGCTTTCATGCGGCCATCGTACGGTGTGGCGCCCTTGTTGATGAAGTAGGTGGGAAGCCAGCCACCGCCGATGCTGCCGACCATCGTCATGCTGTACAACACGGTAAGCGGCACCATGATGGCGGTCTTCTCCATCCCATACTGGGCGGACAAATACTTCGGCAGCCAGAACAGGAAAAACCACCAGACGCCATCGGTCATGAACTTGCCGAAGGCGAATGCCCATGTCTGGCGATAAGCGAGCAGCTGTACCCAGGTAAGGGTAGTTTCCCGACCGGGGGCGACTTGTTCGGTCGGCGCGGCAGCCGCGGCAACGTCACTATTGATATACGCCAGCTCCGCGCCGCTCAAGCGCTTCTGCTGTTCCGGCTTCTGGTACAGCAGCTGCCATATGCCCATCCAGACGAAGCCGATTGCGCCGATCGCGATGAACGCCATCTGCCATCCCCACTGGGCGGCGATCCATGGCACGCTGATCGGCGCCAGCACGGCGCCGATATTCGCGCCGGAATTGAAAATGCCGGTCGCGAAAGAACGTTCCCTTTTCGGGAAATACTCGGCGGTCGCCTTGATCGCCGCCGGGAAGTTACCCGCCTCGCCGATCGCCAGGATGGCGCGTGCAATCATGAAACCGGCGACCGACACCGGTACCGCCGCGATGCCCGCTGCGCCGAGGATCGCCGCCACGCCGGTTCCCATCGGGATCGAGAACGCATGCAGGATCGCGCCGAGCGACCAGATCGTGATCGCGAGGGTGAACGCCTGCTTGGTGCCGAGCCGGTCGACAATGCGTCCGGCAAACAGCATCGAGATCGCATACACGAACTGGAACACCGCGGTGATGTTCGCATAGTCGCTGTTGGTCCATCCAAATTCCCTGGACAGTTCCGGCGCGAGCAGGCTGAGCACCTGCCGGTCCAGATAGTTGATCGTCGTGGCGAAGAACAACATGGCGCACACCGTCCACCGGTACTTCCCAATCGCTTGCTGGTTCATCTCGTGTCTCTTCATTATGTTTATGATTTTCGCGCAGGAGATTCGAGGAAGGCCACTCGTCATCGGTCATCCTACAACGCGTCAGACAAGTATAGTGACGGTTTTTAGAAATAGCAATCAACCCCAGCCATTTTCATTCGGCGGCGCATAAACTCAAACAATTTCACTAGGGCGCTTGCGAATTTTCATGCCACGTTATACGATGACTGATAACAGCGAAAGAGATCCTCGCGGGGTCATCGCTTTTTCCCAACAACACTATGGTGACGCCTAATGTTTACGCCCCAAGACCTGAAACAGATCCTCTCCTCCGGCCTGCTGTCCTTCCCGATCACCGACTTCGACGCCCAGGGCGACTTTGTGGCCAGCACCTACGCCGACCGTCTCGAATGGCTGGCTCCATACGGCGCCACCGCCCTGTTCGTGGCCGGCGGCACCGGCGAGTTCTTCTCGCTCACGCCCGAGGACTACACCAAGGTGGTCAAGGTCGCGGTCGAAACCTGCCGCGGCAAGGTGCCGATCCTGGCCGGCGCCGGTGGCCCGACCCGCACCGCGATCGCCTATGCCCAGGAAGCGGAGCGCCTCGGCGCCCACGGCGTCCTTTTGATGCCGCACTACCTGACCGAAGCGAGCCAGGACGGCCTGGTCGAACACGTCGCGGCAGTGTGTAATTCGGTCCGTTTCGGCGTCGTGGTCTACAACCGCAACGTCTGCAAGCTGAACGCCGAATCGCTGCTGCAACTGGCCGAGCGCTGCCCTAACCTGATCGGCTTCAAGGACGGCGTCGGCGAGATCGAGTCGATGGTCACGATCCGCCGCAAGCTGGGCGACCGCTTGACCTACCTCGGCGGCCTGCCGACGGCGGAAGTGTACGCCGCGGCATACAAGGCGCTGGGCGTGCCGGTGTATTCGTCGGCCGTGTTCAACTTCATTCCGAAGACCGCGATCGAATTTTACGAAGCGATCCGCACCGACGACTTCGCGACCACCGGGCGCCTGATCGA
This sequence comes from Massilia cavernae, assembly GCF_003590855.1. Taxonomy (GTDB): domain Bacteria; phylum Pseudomonadota; class Gammaproteobacteria; order Burkholderiales; family Burkholderiaceae_D; genus Telluria_A; species Telluria_A cavernae. Next base: position 7,256 of record NZ_QYUP01000069.1, on the reverse strand, counting down.
CGACTTCTTCCTGCCGTACCTGGCGATCCGCAACAAAAAGGCCGGCTACGCGGTGAGTATCGTGAAAGCCGGCGCTACGCTGGTCGGCCACACCGCCGGACCGGTACGTACGCCGCTGGTCGACCTGAATCCGCAGGAATGCGAACAGCTTGACGCGCTGATCAAGTCGCTCGGCCCGCAATAAGTCACGCCGCCGCACATTCATCCGGCGCGCCAGGCGATTTCGCCTGACGCGCCGTCCTCATATCTGCATCGGGAGAATTATTTTGACTATCACCATCAATGGCAAGCTGCTGATTGGCGCGCGCGCGCAGTACGGCGCCTCGGCGCCATTCCGCGCGATCGACCCTGCCACCGGACAGCACCTGGAGCCGGCGTTCGGCACCGCCAACCTGGACGACGCCGAGCGCGCCTGCATGCTGGCGCAGCAGGCGTTCGACGCCTACCGCGACACTTCGCTGGAGCAGCGCGCCGCCTTCCTCGAACAGATTGCCCAGAACATCCTCGACCTCGGTCCCGTGCTGATCGAACGCGCGATGCAGGAATCCGGCTTGCCGCAAGCCCGCCTCGAAGGCGAACGCGGACGCACGGTCGGCCAGCTGCGCCTGTTCGCCAAGGTCGTGCGCGACGGTCGCTGGCTCGGCACCGCGCTCGACTCGGCGCTGCCGGACCGCACCCCGCCACGCCCTGACCTGCGCCTGCGCAAAATTGGCCTCGGCCCGGTGGTGGTGTTCGGCGCCAGCAATTTCCCGCTCGCGTTCTCGGTGGCGGGCGGCGATACCGCTTCGGCGCTGGCGGCCGGCTGCCCGGTGGTCGTCAAGGCCCACGGCGCCCATCCCGGCACCTCGGAACTGGTTGGCAAGGCAGTCATGGCCGCTGTCGCCAGCTGCGGTTTTCCGGAAGGCGTGTTCTCGCTGCTGCATGGCGACGGCCGCACCATCGGCCAGGCGCTGGTCAGCCATCCGGCGATCAAGGCAGTCGGCTTCACCGGCTCGCGCCAGGGCGGCATGGCGCTGGTGCGCACCGCCGCTGCGCGCCCCGAACCAATCCCTGTGTATGCAGAAATGAGCAGCATTAACCCGGTGTTCGTCTTGCCTGGTGCGATGGGAGAGAAAGCCGGCCAGATCGGTACCGGCTTCATCGATTCGCTCACGCTCGGGTCGGGCCAGTTCTGCACCAACCCGGGGCTGGTCATCGCCGTGGAAGGCGAAGGCCTCGACAAGTTCATCGACGCCGCCGCCACCGCCCTGCAGGGCAAGGTTGGCAGCACCATGCTCACCCCGGGCATCCACGCCGCATACACCAGCGCAGTCGAACGCCTGTCGGGCGCCGCCGGCGTCAGCCTGGTGGCGCGCGGCCAGTGCGGCACCACCGCCTGCGCCGGGCAAGCCGCGCTGTTCGTCACCGATGCGGCCAACTTCCTGGCCAATCCGCAGCTGGAAGAAGAAATCTTCGGCGCCAGTTCGCTGGTCGTGCGCTGCACCGGCGCGGCCCAGTTGCGCCAGATCGCCGAGCACCTCGACGGCCAGCTGACCGCGACCATGTTCCTCACCGAAAGCGACCGCGATGCCGCGCTGGAGCTGCTGCCCGCGCTCGAGCGCAAGGCCGGCCGCATCCTCGTCAACGGCTATCCGACCGGCGTCGAAGTGGCGCACGCGATGGTGCATGGCGGCCCCTTCCCCGCCACCTCGGACAGCAGGAGCACATCGGTAGGCGCCGCCGCCATCGACCGCTTCCTGCGCCCGGTCAGCTACCAGGACCTGCCTTCCTGGCTGCTGCCGGCGGCTATAAAGGACGACAACCCGCTCGGATTGTGGCGCGTGCGTGACGGCGAACTGGTCAAGGCCTGACGCCGGGCAACGCCCAGGCATCTCCATAAATTGGGCCAACCAGGACTACTACAGGTCCTCGACGAAGCAGCGTGTCACGACCGGTGCGCCGGCGCCGACGTGAAACGCGAATTTGCGGTCACGCAGCGCGACGTCGGCGGTGGTGACGCGGTCGAAATGGCGCAGGTGTTCGATCCACGACTCGTCGACGATCCGCTCGATGTAGCAGGCCGGATCGGAAGCGCTACGCAACAACTCCCAGCTCAACGCGCCCTGCTGCAAGCGGCTGCGCCGGCTCTCGCGCATTAGCGCACGAAACTCCGCGGCGCGCGCCGCATCGATCCGGTATTCGATCGTGATCTGGACGTGTCCCGCAGTGTCCATGGTAGCGGCTACCGGCACCTTGAACTGGTTTGACGGCGTCGGGTCGGCGTCATTGCCACCGCCGCCGGCCAGCCGCAAAGTGGCAAGCGCCATGACGGCGCCGACTACGCTGGCGCCAGCACGCTCACCTGTACGCTGTGCAGCGATGCGACCTGGCCCCACACGGGCAGCACCGAGCGCGCACGCGCCCATCATCGCCATCTGGAAGATCGACATGCCGCGCGCCCGCACCCAGTCCGGCAGCGCCAGCTGTACCGATACCGCCAGTGAATTCGCCGCCGTGATCCACGCGACGCCAGCCACCAACATCGCCGGCGCCGCCAGATAGCGCGTGCCGTTGAGGGCGACGACGGCGGCGGCGCCAGCTTGCGCCAGCGACCCCGCCACCACCAGCCCATTGCGCGACACCAGCTGGCGCATGCGCGGCAGCAGCAGCGCGCCGGCAATCGCGCCCACGCCCATGCATGCGAGCAGCACGGTGAACATGCTGGCGGCAGGGCCGTCCCGACCGTGCGCCAGCAGCGGCAGCAGCGCCAGCATCGCAATCGAATTGAAATAGAAAACAACCGTGCGCAGCAAGGTCGCGCGCACCGGCGCCGACTGGCTGACGAACTGGACACCGACGCGGATCGCGCTGAACAGGCGCTCGCGTCCCAGCGGGCTGGGCTGATGGGCGCGGCGCCAGCGCATCAGCAGCGCGCCGCAGAGCAAGGACAGCATGGCGTTGAGGACGAACACGCACACGCTGCCGGCGCTGGCAATCAGCGCGCCGGCGATCAGCGGCCCGGCAATGCGGGACGCGTTCATCGCCACCCCGTTCAGCGCCAGCGCCTCCGGCAGCTGGGTGCGCGGCACCAGCGCCGGCACGATCGCTGCAAACACGGGAAAGCGCATGCCAGGCCGATGCCGTTGGCCGCCGTCAGCGCCAGCAGGATACCCGGCGTCATGACATCGGACAGCACGGCCGCGCCCATGCTGGGCGCACCAAACCAAACAGGCCCCGAAAGGGGCCCGTATAGGAGAATCTGGAGGCGAGGACGGGAATCGAACCCGTCTAAACGGCTTTGCAGGCGGCTTTTGCTCCCTTAAAATCAAACACTTACCCGAGAACCTCAAATTACGCCTCACGAGGTCGCTTAAATCATTGCTTGAGCTTGCGCAAAACGCGCCGGCACGATTTGTCGTGCCGCTTCTTTATCCGAACAGGTAACGGAACGGCGTAGGCGTTGTTCGACGTGGAGAAAAACGAACAAGCCCCCCTATAGCGTGGGGCTCGTCAGTTCCTACATGACAGAGACGGTGTCCGCCGAACTCCCCTATGAAAGAACGCCAGTAATTCTGCCCTATCTACCTACCTCTCAATTTCCTGCCCGGCGCGTCGCAGCCGGACCGAGTATGATCAGCATAGCGGGAAACAAGGTTTGTACGTGATCGAAGCGCACTGATCGTAAGTCGCCTGACCGAGTTGCCGCGCTACTGTGCCGGACCGAGAATCATTCCCACTCGATGATAAACGGCTCTTCCAGTTCGTTGAAAAACGAAGAAATTACGCTCCGAACAGCTCGTCAATACCACGCAACACACCATCTTGTCGCGTCAGCGCGATTCGATGCTGGCGACCGGCCCTCTCCTGCGCTTGCGGTCAAACGCCGCGACGCGGATCATGCCGCGCTCGGCGATCGGCCCGGCCACGGGACTGCTGGCCGGGGTCGGATCGCTGCCGTCGCGGGTATAGCGCAGCGTCATCCCGGGCAGCACGTGGTTGGCCAGCACCCTGCCGTTGTCGAGCACCAGTCCGGGCGGGGCGATGCGGTAGGCCAGCCCCTCGCCTTCCAGGTCAAGACGCGGCAGCACGCGCTGGCCCAATGCATTGACGAAGCCCGACCACGCGCTCCGGTGCAGGGCGGCGGCCTTGGCAGGGTCCGCCGTGGTGGTCCAGTCCGGAGCGGCCGCCCAGGCGCGCTCGGCCAACGCCGCCATGCGCGGCATCACCAGGTAGTCGAGGCGCGCGGGATCGCGCGCGGTTTCCGAGAACAGGTTGGCCTGGATGCCACGCACACGGCGCTTGCCGTACTCGGTCAGGCGGTCCTTGCCGACACGGGCGGCTTCCGGCGCATCCTTCATGATGTCGAGCGGCGCGAAGTCGTACACCGTGTCGAGTTCGACGTAAGCGCCCCAATTGACTCCGTGTTCTTCGGGATTGGCGTTGTGCGCCATGTCGAAGTACATGCGCGTCACCGGCGTGAGCACGATGTCGTAGCCGGCGTTGGCCAGGCGATAGGCCAGGTCTTCGGCGCCCGGCGTGTTGTTCCACACGTAGGCGATGAAGCCGTTACGGGTAAAGCGGGGATTGGGGATCAGCTTCGAGGCGCCGTCCACCGTCGTCTTGCGCGCGGCAAGTTCTTCCCAGCCGGACGTGACCATGCCGTACTTGCACACGATGGCGTCGACGCGATCATAAAAATAATCCCACAGGTCGGCGCTGGTCTCGAGTCCGTGCTTGCGCATCATGGCAAGGCTGGCGGGCGACTTTTCCCAGGCTCCGTTGGCCAGCTCGTCGCCGCCCATGTGGATCGTCTTCATGGGTGCGCCGGCCTCGCGGTGCAGCGCTGCCAGCTCCCTGACCACGTGCTCAACGAAGGTGTAGCTCGACTCGAGTCCGGGATTGATGACGTTGTCGTTGAACAGCTGGGCCGATACGTACTCGGAGCGGTCGTCCAGGTCGTTGAGGAGGTAGCGGGCGGCGTCGCGGCTGCCGGCTGACTTCAGGCGGTGATAGCGCGACTCCATCGCCTGCACGGCGGCGCGCGCATGGCCGGGCATCTCGACTTCAGGGATCACCTCGATGTGACGCGCCGCCGCGTAGCGCACGATCTCCTTGTAGTCCGCGCGGGTGTAGTAGCCGCTGCCGCTGGCGTCACGCGGATCGGGTCCGGAGCCATAGGCCGGCTGCAGGCGCACGCCGGGTTTGGCGCTGTGGCCACGTACGGCGCCGATCGTGGTCAGTTCAGGCAGGCCCGCGATCTCGATGCGCCAGCCCTCGTCGTCGGTCAGGTGGAAGTGGAATTTATTCAGCTTGAACCGTGCCATCAGGTCGAGCCACTTGAACACGGTTTCCTTGCCGTGGAAGTTGCGCGCCACATCCAGCATGAAGCCGCGGTAGCCGAAACGCGGCGCGTCGACGATCGTCAGTTCGGGCAGGGCCGGCGCCGCAGCGCCGGGCAGCGGCATCAGGTCGCGCAGGGTCTGCACGCCATGGGCGATGCCGGCCGCGCTGTTGCCGACAATGTCAATGCCGCCGGCGGCGCTGATCGTGAGGCGGTAGGCTTCGGACGAGGCGTGCCCTTCGACCGCCCCCACAGTCAGGCGCAGCGGCGGCCCACCGCTGGCAGCGAGGGTAGCCGGGAACAGCGAACGCGCCAGCGCCGCTTCATTGGCCAGCGCCGCGGGTGCGCTGATGTTCGGCCGTCCCGCCAGCGCCAGCCGGCTGGCGCCGGGCTGCAGCCGCAGTGGCGTTGGCAAGACCGGCGGCACGTTTGATGCCGGCAGCAGGTCGGCGCGCGCGTTGCGCCAGTAGGTGTCCTCCGGCGACACCGCCGAATGCGGGCTGCCGACCTTGCCACGCTGGGCCGGTTCGGTCAACGTCGCCACCGTGTACTGCAGTGACACGCCTGCATCCGGCGCCGCGTCGTACACCAGGTAGGGCCCGCCCGGCGACCGTGAGGGCATGAACACCGAATCGTTGTGGCGGTAGGCGAATTCCAGCGTCTGGCCCGGCGCCAGGCCCTGGAAATCCGGCCCTGGGCGCAGGCGGAACAAGCCGCCGGCGACCTGCTCCAGCACCAAGCCGCCCGACTGGGCGCCGGCCGGCATGCGATCGATGCCGGTGAAGTACAGCGACCAGCCAGACCCCGGCAGCGGCTGCCGGTCGCAGTTGGTCAGGATGAAGCGCGCTGGCGTGCCGCCCTGCGGCAGTTGTGCACCCGCCGGTTTGCGCTGCAGTTCCCAGCGCAGTTGCAGCCGGGCGCCATTGGCGACGCCAAGCGCAGAACCGGAGGCCGCAGGGACGGCTTGCCCGCTCTGCCCGGCCGGTTCAGCCAGCGCAGTCGGCGCCGCCAGCGCCATCAGCGCAGCCAGCAGGGTTGACGCCACCGCGGCGCGGCCCGTCATCGTCTTCTTGTCCAAATCTCTCTCCCCAATTGCGCGCATCGTCCGCCCTGCCTCACTTGACTGCGCCGGAACGGGCGAACAGCCGCTCGATTTCTTCCAGCGACTGGCCCTTGGTCTCAGGCAGGAAGAAGGTCGCCGTGATGAAGTACACCGCGGTGCAGGCGGCCCAGAACAGGAACATCATGTGGTAGCCGAAGTTGCCCACGATCGGCAGGAAGGCGCCGGCGATCAGCGTGCCGGTGCCCTGGTTGATCAGGAGCGCCACGCCCATGCCCACCGAGCGGATCCGGGTCGGCATCAGTTCGGACAGCGCCAGCCAGACGCATACGCCCGGCCCGATCGAGAACGCGGCGATGAAGCCGGCGATGCAGAGCGCCGCCAGCATCCCGCTGTTCCTGTCAGGGATCGGGCCGACGCTGGCGCGCACGATCTCGAGTGCCGCTCCACCTGCGCCAGCGCCTTCGGCCGGCCGGATAGCGATGCGCTGGGCCGTGTGGACGCGCCGTGCGGCATCGATCGTTGCGCGCGCGTCAGGCGCCAGGCTCGCGATCAGCTGCTGCGCGCTATCGGCCACGGCGGGGTCGGCGCGCCCGCTCCACGCTGCTCGCGCCTGGTCCAGCAGCGCGCGCTGGTCCTGCGGCAGCGTGCGCACCAGTGCCTGCGCGCGCGCCAGCACTGACTGCGCCTCGGGGGTCGCCGTATATGCTTCGGCCACCTGCTGCCTGGCGCCGTACTGGTACAGGATGGTCAGCTGCACCGGTCCGGCTGCGGACTGTGCCAACCGGGTGTCAAGCAGGTTGAGGTCGAGCGCATTGTCGCGCACCAGCGCCGCCACCTCGGCGCGCACGTCGACGCGCTGCGATTCGAAGCGGT
>NZ_QYUP01000068.1 GCF_003590855.1 Massilia cavernae | reverse complement strand
AACACCATCATGATGTGCGACATGATGCGCTGCGCATGCGACTGGTCATGCGAGAAGCGGTCCTGCACGATGGCCTGTCCGATCACCGAACCCGCGCCGGCCGCAAGGCCCTGCAGCGCGCGGAAGACCAGGAGCCAGCCAAAGGAAGGCGCAAGCGCCGCGCCCAGCGACGCCACCGTGTAGATCGACAGCGCCACCAGGATCACCGGCCGCCGCCCGAACGAATCCGACAGCGTCCCGTAGAACAGCATCATGAACGCAAACGTAAACAGGAACACGCTGAGGGTCTGCTGCACGGCCAGCGGGCCGACCGCGAACTCGCGCCCGATTGCGGGGATCGATGGAAGGTAGGTGTCGATCGCAAGCGCGCCCACCATGCCAAGTAAAGCCAGGATAACCGTCAACAGTCGCTGCATGCTGCAATGCCTTCTAAATAAGTACGGCACCGCACCTGCGCGCCAAGGGCGAGATTTTACCGCCAATCCGGAAACGTTACCGGCGACCCAACTTTACTACCGCTAAGGTCGCCGCCATTCTTTATCCGATGTCAACGCAGGCTGCCGCCACGCGCCGATTATGACTGTTGTGTCCGTCTGATCTGATCCAGCAGGAGAGTGAAAATGAACGATTTCCTCCGCCATCTGACCGGCAGCCGGCCCTTGCCGGCGCGGCCCGAACCGCCTGTCGCCCACGTGCCCTATTACTATGAAGTGCGCAAGCTGGTGGCCGATGTGGCCTCGGTTGGCGCCGAAAACCTCGCCCCCAACCTCGTCAACGCCTGGGGCGTGGCCTTCAACCCGCTCGGATTCGCGTGGGTCGCGGCGGACGGCACCGGCCGCTCAACACTGTACGATGGCGACGGCCACCCGCAGGCGCTGGTGGTCTCCATCCCCGCGCCGGCCGGATCGACGGCGCCGGGCGAACCGGCCGGCATCGTGTTCTACGGCGGCGGCGGTTTCGTCGTCAGCAACGGCAGTTCATCGGGCCCGAGCCGCTTCATCTTCGCGGGCGAAGATGGCGTCATTTCGGGCTGGGCACCGAATGTAGACTTCACCAACGCCATCCGCGTGGTCGACAACTCGGCCAAAGGCACGGTGTACAAGGGCCTGGCCATCGGCGCCGGCGGTTCGGGCGCGCTGCTGTATGCCACCGATTTCCGCAACGCCCGCGTCGACGTGTTCGACGCCACCTTCCAGCCGGCCGCCCTGCCCGGCCGCCCCTTTCACGACCCGCACCTGCCGCACGGCTACGCGCCCTTCGGCATCCAGGCCATCAACGGCGACATCTACGTCACCTACGCCAGGCAGGACCGCGACAAGGACGAGGAAGTGTCCGGCCGCGGGCTCGGGCTGGTGTCGGTGTTCAGCCCCACCGGCGCCTGCATCCGCCGCCTGATCACGCGCGGCGCGCTGAACGCACCGTGGGGACTGGCACTGGCGCCGGCCAGCTTCGGCAAGTTCGGCAACCGCCTCCTCGTGGCAAACTTCGGCGAAGGCGCCATCAACGCCTACGACATCGCCAATGGCCGCTTTGCCGGACGCCTGCGCGGCACAGACCGCGAGCCGCTGCGCATCGATGGGCTGCGGGGCCTCGCCTTCGGCAACGGCGTCAACAACCAGCCGCTGAATACCCTGTTCTTCACGGCCGGGCCGAACGGCGGGGAGCACGGCCTGTATGGCCGCATCGACGTCGCGCACAACGACCTGCAGGCCGACGTGCCGGACGCGGAGTAGTTATTCCAGGGGCTTCAGGAAACGCGAGCCGCGCGGCATCCAATTGCCCTTGATGTCTGCCGAGACCAGGATGCGCTCGGCCCGTCCCACCAGCAGGGCGCGCGGCACGAAGCCGATGTAGCGCGAGTCGGCGCTGTTGTCGCGGTTATCCCCCAACATCATGAACTGCCCTTGCGGCACCGTCACCGGCCCGAAGTTGCGGGCCGCTTCGACCTGCGGCATCACCAGGATCGGGTGCTGCCCGCTGGCGGTGGTCTCGCGCAGTTGCAGCGCAGTGGTGGTCTTTCCGGACGATCCAATCTCTTCGGACACCGCGCCAATCAGGTCGTAACCCGACTCGCGCCCGTTGATGACCAGCCGCTCGTCGCGCATCTCGACCACGTCGCCGGGCAGCGCCACGATGCGCTTGATCAGGCGGGTGCCGTCCTTGGGGGATTTGAAGGTGACGATGTCGCCGCGTGCAGGATCGCCCAGTCGAGCCACCACCACGTCGCCGAGCGGCACCTTGAGGTCGAAGGCCAGCCGGTTGACCAGCACCACGTCGCCTTCCAGCAGGTTGGGACGCATCGAACCGGACGGGATCGGGTTCCAGTCGGCGACCGCGGTGCGGAACACGCCGAACAGCAGCATGAAGAGGATGAATCCCTTGTTCGCGCGGATAAAGTTTTTCATGTTCCAGGCTCCTACTTAGTTGTTGGTATGCCTGGATTTATACGCGACGATTCTTTAGTTGAGCTTAAGACAAGCGCCCACGGAAGACTGCGCGCCGGACCGTGACGACATCGACGCGTATGGCGCTACTTCTGCGCCTTGGCGATCTGCATCGCGCTGGCAATCAGGCCGCTCATGTCGGACAAATTGGCCGGCACGATGATCGAGTTGTTGGTCTTGGCCAGTTCGCTGAAGGCATGCACATACTGCTCCGCCACCTTCAGGTTCACCGCCTCGGTGCCGCCCGGCTCGCGTATCGCCGCGGCGATACGGCGCAGCGCGTCCGCATTCGCTTCCGCCAGCGCCACGATGGCCTTCGCCTGGCCTTCGGCGTGGTTGATCGAGGCCTGCTTCTCGCCTTCGGAGCGGGCAATCGCGGCCTGGCGTTCGCCGGTCGCGATGTTGATCTGCTCCTGCTGACGGCCTTCGGAGGCCGCGATCAGGGCGCGCTTGCCGCGCTCCGCGGTGATCTGCGCCTGCATCGCGTGCAGGATCTCCTGCGGCGGCGTCAGGTCCTTGATCTCGTAGCGCAGCACCTTGACGCCCCAGTTGGCGGCCGATTCGTCGATGGCGTTGACGATGGTGGTGTTGATGTGGTCGCGCTCTTCGAAGGTCTTGTCGAGCTCCATCTTGCCGATGACCGAACGCAGCGTGGTCTGCGCCAGCTGCGTGATCGCGGACAGGTAGTTGGACGAGCCGTACGATGCGCGCATGGCGTCGGTGATCTGGAAGTACAGGATGCCGTCCACCTGCAGCTGCGTGTTGTCGCGCGTGATGCAAACCTGCGGAGGCACGTCGAGCGGGATCTCCTTCAGCGAATGCTTGTAGGCGATGCGGTCGACGAATGGAATGACGATATTCAGGCCCGGGGCCAGCGTCGCATGGTACTTGCCGAGGCGTTCCACCACCCAGGCGTGCTGCTGCGGCACCACGTTGATAGTCTTGAACACGAACACCAGCGCGACGACGAACAGTACCGTCGTCAAGATCCCCAAGAATTCCATGTAAAGTCCTTCCAGTTTTGTTTGTTATGAATTTGCCACGATCAGGCGGTTGCCCTGTATCTCCACGATTTTGAAGCTGCCCGCTTCGGCAATTGCGCCCTGGCCCAGCTCCACGTCCCACAACGCGCCGCGGTACATCACCCGCGCTTTGCCGCCCTGCCATTCGGCCACCGTCACGCGCTGGCCGATGTCGATATTCACATTGGGGTCGCGCGCCACGTTGCCGCGCGCCGGCTTGCCGAAGCGGCTGCGGTGCAGCAGGAAGGTCGCAACCAGGCCGACGGCGGCGGCCACCAGCGTCTGCACCGGCACCGACATGCCGAACAGCGCTGCGAGCGCGCCGAAACCCATGCCGATGGCAACCATCAGCACGTAAAAGGTCCCGGTGAACATTTCGAACGCGACGAGCACGCCCGCCATCACCATCCACAATACCCAGTCGTTCATCACAGCCTCCTTCGTCAACGCCAAATCAAAATGCAAAAACCCCCGTAGCCCAGTTGGGCGACGAGGGTTTCATGTTCGGTGGTATGAATTTTTATAATGTCGCTAGTCGCTTGGTTGATACCCGTAGTGTAACTAGTTTTAGCGAAGAGTCAACATCAACCACCCGCGCCGCTTTTACATCGCGGCGAGCTTCTGCCAGGTTTCGACCACCGAGTCAGGGTTCAGCGACATCGACTCGATGCCCTGCTCCATCAGCCACGCGGCGAAGTCCGGATGGTCGGAAGGACCCTGGCCGCAGATGCCGATGTACTTGCCCTGCGCGCGGCAAGCCTGGATCGCCATCGACAGCATCGCCTTCACCGCCGGGTCGCGTTCGTCGAAGTCGGCCGCCAGCAGCGCCATGCCCGAATCGCGGTCCAGGCCCAGGGTCAGCTGGGTCAGGTCGTTCGAACCGATCGAGAAACCGTCGAAGTGCTTCAGGAACTCGTTCGCTCGCGAGATACGCGTCGACGGCACTTCGCACATCATGCATCAGCCGCGCGGGCCGTTTTTCCGCCGCGCTTCAGGCCGTTCTTGGCCAGACGGTCGACCACCTTTTCGGCCTGGCCCCACGGTAGCGACGAACGGCACATGATTCGACGTTGGTCAGGAACCATGTTCGTTACGGGGCACAGCGCTCATCGCGGCGCATTCCACTCTCGAAGGCGCCCTGCGAATGTCGGCCGCCAGGTAGCGCGCGGCGCCGCGGAAGCCCAGATCGGGTTTTCCTCGTACCGGCTCGTCAGCGCGCGAAACGCGCCGATCAGCTTCTTGTACTCGTTCGACTTGAAGTGGACAGCGCCACGATGACAGGCCTTCGGCCGAAGCCGCGGCGACTGGGTGGCGATGCCCTGTGCCAGCTTGTCGACGTAGACAAAGCCTTCGCGAAGCATGGCCCGCGCGCGACCGATCCCACCGCTTTTTCAAGGTCGCCGTCGATGTTTCGGGTACTCGAGGATCGCCCTTCGGGTGCACCCGATGTTGTTGTTGATGATGAACTCGAGGCGCGCCAGTCTCCACGCCGCGCGTTCGGGGCTACGACTAGTAAGTCGAAGGCCAGCTGCGGGTTGCCGACGTTGAGCATGATCTTGGTCTTCAGGGCGGCAGTTTCGCCGCGTCGAGACTTCCGACACTTCGGTTTCGGCAGCAGGCGTCGTAGATGCGGCCGTTCGTCGCCCTCGGCGCACGATACCGTCACCAAGGGTGCCGGTCCTTCAGCATTTCGGTGGCGTCGCGCACCTACCCCCGGCACGCACCAAGTTCGGCGCGATGATCGCCGCGTGGCAGTGCGGCCGCCGCGGTTAGTTGACGATCGGGGAAGCGCGCTTCTCACGTTCCAGTTAGGGTCGGTCAAATGTGGCCACCAGCACGTCCAGGCTGCACGGTCGCATCTCGGACGGGTCCTTGAATGACGCGTACCGGGCCGGCGCGATCTTCTGGCCGATCGCGCGGCCCTCGAGGTCAGCACGGTGCCGCTGCCCATTCAGCCTTGACCAGCGCTGCTGCGCGTCCGGTCGCCTTCTGCTTGGCGACTCACGGTTTCGAGGACGCGCCTGCAGGATGTACAGCTTTTGCCCGTCGCGTCCGTCTTGCCGCCACTCGATGTCCATCGGACAGGCCGTAGTGGTTTTCGGATGATGCACGGCGTACTTCGCCAGCTCCACCACTTTCGGGTCCGTTCAGCGAGTAGCGGTTGCGCAGTTTCGCATCGGCAGTCGACGGTCTTGACCGGAGCGGCCGGCCTGGTTTCCTCGGAATTCCATCTTGATCAGCTTTGAGCCGATGTTGCGGCGGGATGACAGGCCAGCTTGCCCAGCTGCATCATCGGCTTGTGGACATAGAATTCATCCGGATCTCACCGCGCCTGCACGCACCGTCTCGCCCAGGCCCATAGCTGGAAGTTGACGAATACCACGTCCTTGAAAGCCGGGACCTCGGTATGGATGGTAAACAATCACGCGCGGCGGCGCCCGTGTCGGAGCGCACCATGCGCTGTCACGCCAGCGGACAGCGCCACTTCGGCGTGGGTGAAGCCCTTGTGCACACGGGTAGGAAGATCGCGCGGCGTTTATACAGCGACGCGAACACGTATTTTCAATCGCTTCGAGTCGTTGTCGATGCCCCCGACGCACGTTCAGGAAGGTTCTCCTGCTGGCCCGCGAAACGATGCATCGGAAAGGTCTTCCCGCCGTGGCGGAGGAGCGCACTGCGAAGCGCATCTCGGTGGACGAATCGGCCACCAGGCGGTCGTAGAAACAGCGCGGGATTTCCGCTTCGAGGCTGCGGCCGGAACGGGGTTTCGACGATCCACTGGCGGATTTCGGCGCCGGCCTGCGCCAGCGAGCGCACGTCGTCGATGTTCAGTCCTTCGAGGCGGGTGGCGATGCGGTCGCCCAGCGACGGGCCGCCATCGATACCGTGCGACAGGAAGTCGCGGAAGGCCTGCGCCGTGGTGGCAAAGCCGCCCGGCACCCGCACGCCCGCATGCGCGAGCTGCGAGATCATCTCGCCCAGCGAGGCATTCTTGCCGCCGACGGTTTCAACGTCGGTCATGCGCAAATCCTCGAACGACGCAACGTACACGCCTGATTCCGCCTTTTCGGGCTCCTTCAATACAGCATTCGACAGGTTAGTCATGGTATTACCCTTACTGATGATAGAAATCTTCGCGTGACGCAGGGCTGGCCCGGTTTTCTTGTTTTTCTTGGCGCGGTGCAGCACAATTCAATCCGTTGCAAAGCATTTTACAGCCTGCGCTCCAAATTTACAGCGCACAATCTTGAATCATGGCAGCTCCCCCCGACGCACATCAGAAAATGACACCAGACCACCGCACTCCCCTGCCCACATCGGCGCGCACCGTTTTCTTCGTTTCCGACGGTACCGGCATCACCGCCGAAACCTTTGGACACGCCGTGCTGACGCAGTTCGAGATGAAATTCCGCCAAGTGCGCCTGCCCTTCATCGACACGCTCGACAAGGCCCATGATGCAAAGCGCAAGATTAACGAAGCGGCCACCGACGGCCAGCGTCCGATCGTGTTTTCCACACTGGTGAAGACAGACCTGTCGCATGTGATCCGCCAGGCCAACGGCATGCACATGGACCTGATCCAGACCTTCGTATCGCCGCTGGAGCAGGAGCTGGGCGTCAAATCGACCCACACGGTGGGGCGTTCGCACAACATCGTCGACAGCGAGGAATACAAGAACCGCATCGAGGCCATCAACTTCTCGCTGGCGCACGACGACGGCCAGTCGCACAAGAACCTGTCGGAGGCGGACGTGATCCTGGTGGGGGTTTCGCGCTCGGGCAAGACGCCGACCAGCCTATACCTCGCGATGCAGTATGGGATCAAGGCGGCCAACTATCCGTTGATCCCGGACGACTTCGAACGCGGCAAGCTGCCGTCGTCCCTGCCTCCGTTCAGGAGCAAGATTTTCGGATTGAGCATTTCGCCGGAGCGTCTGTCGGAGATCCGCCACGAGCGGCGGGCAGGAAGCAGGTATGCATCGATCGAGAACTGCCGCTATGAGGTGAACGAAGCGGAATTGATGATGAAGCGTGAGGGAATAAGGTGGCTGTCATCGACCACCAAGTCGATCGAGGAAATCGCGACCACGATCCTCCAGGAGATCAAACCCGATCGCAGGGACTACTAACTTAAAAACCGTCGTTCCCGCCTTCGGGAACGACGGTATTGGCGTTAGTGGTCAGAAGAAATGCCGCCAATCCTCCAGCCACTCCGGAAACGCCGAGGCCTCCATCGGCGGCGCGATGTGATATCCCTGCGCGTAAGTACACCCCAGCCCCTGCAGGAAATCCCAATCCTGCCTGGTCTCCACGCCCACCGCCACCGACATCCGGTCCAAGCTGCGCGCCAAACCAAGGCATGAACTGAGTACTGTCCCCAGCGCCCGTTTCTTGGAAGCCCCATCCACAAAGCTGCGGTCGATCTTCAGCTCCGAGAATGGTACCCGCGCAAGCAGCTGCAGGTTGGATCGACCCGTGCCGTAATCGTCGATAGCGAGCCCAAACCCCATCATGCGCAGCCTAACCAGCCGTTCCAGGAAAGTCGGATCGGTGGTCAGCACCGACGACTCGGGCATCTCGAACGTAACGTAATGCGGCAGCACCCGGTGCCGCTCAAGGCACGCGCTGATCTGCTGTATGAACGCCTGGTGCGCGAGGGTCTCCGGCGCCAGGTTGATCGAAATCGCCATCGGAATTCCCTTGTCCTGAAATTCGCGGCAGCATTCGACCGATCTCTCGATCATGGTCCAATCGAGGAAGTCGATGCGGTTGTGCTGCTCCAGCGCGTCGATGAAGGCCGCGGGCTCCAGCACGCCGTGCTCCGGATGGCGCCAGCGCGCGAAAGTCTCCAGTCCCTTCACCCGCCCGGTGGCCAGCTCGATCTTCGGCTGGAAAAACGGCTCGAACTGGCGCGCCTGCAGGCCCAGGCCAATTTCGGCGAAGGTGAAGGTCGGGCCCTTCGTGCGCTCGGACGGTTGCGGCGGAGGCGCATAATTTTCCAGCAGCGACTGCAAACGTGCGATGGTGGCCGGCTTCGATATCGTACCCAGCAGCTCCAGGCCGTAGGCCTGCGCCATGGTCTCGATCGAGAACATCAGGTTGCTCGGGTGGACGCCGGTGACGATCAGGCGCGCGCGGCAGTTCATGCCCGCCAGCGTGCGGATCAGCTCCAGGCCGTCCATCCCGGGCAGCGCGAGATCGATCACGGCCACATCGACCGCCGGCGCGAACGCTTCGGTAAAGCTGCGCAGCGCGGTGTGGCCGTCCGGCGCCTCGCTCACCTGGCTGGCGCCCAGCTTGCCGAGCATGTCGACAAGGGCAAGCCGCTGGTCCTGGTCAGCGTCGGCTACCAAAAAATGCAGATGGGCGATGTCCACTCTTTACTCCACTATTGCTCTAGACCAAGAGGTTACCCGCAGACGCGGCTGTCGTCTACGATTGAATTTGCCGGACCTGCTCAAAGAAGCATACCGCGGCGCATGCCGCAACATTAAGCGACTCGACCTGGCCCAGGTGGGGGATCACGACGGTTTGCGTTGCCATGTTCATAAGATCGTCGGCGACGCCCTGCCCTTCATGGCCGAACACCCAGGCCACCGGCTTGCGCAGGTCGGCATCGTACACGCGCTGTTCGGCATAGCCGCTGGTGGCCAGCACGGCGATCTTCGATGTTTTCACCAGCGCAGCCAGGTCGACGTTTTCATAGATCTCGACCACGAAGTGGGCGCCCATCGCCGCGCGCAGCACCTTGGGCGACCAGCAGAAGGCCGTGCCGCTGCTGCAGAACACTTGGGTGATGCCCGCCGCCGCCGCACTGCGCAGGATCGAGCCGACGTTGCCGGGGTCCTGCACGTTGTCCAGTAAAACCGCGTTGACCGCCAGCGCCGCCGGCAGTTCGCGCGCCGGGGTATCGATCAGGAACATCAGGCCGACGCCGTGCTCCACCTGGCTGACCGCGTTGTACAGCGCATCCGGCAGGGCCGTCACGTGCGCGTGCTGGTTTTCGCAGCGCATGACGATGTCGGCTACTTCAGGATTGGCCAGCGCGCTTTCGCTGACGATGCACTGCACCGGCGCGCCGCGCAGGTCGAGGTAAGCCTGGCTGAGGTGGACGCCGTCGAGCAGCGTGCGGCCCGACTTGCGGCGCGCCTGCGAACTGGTCGCAAGCTTGCTCAGCTCCTTGAACAGCGGGTTGTCGCGCGAAGTAATGGTCTTCATGCCTCAGTCTTCTTCTTCATCTTCCGTCGCGAAGTCGAACGGGATCGTCTCGAGCAGCTCGCCTTGCAGCGCCATGCGTACCGGCGCAAACGAGCGGCGGTGCACCGGGCACGGGCCGTGCTCGCGCAGGCGCGCCATGTGCAGCGCGGTGCTGTAGCCCTTGTGCTGGTCGAAGCCGTATTGCGGATACTGCTGGTGCAGCGTTACCAGCGCGGCGTCGCGCGCGGTCTTGGCCAGGATCGACGCGGCCGAGATGGCATGCACCTTGTCGTCGCCTTCGACGATCGGGTGGCAGCGGATGGCCATCACCGGGCTGCGGTTGCCGTCGATGAGGGCGATGGTCGGCACGGTCGCCAGCGCCTCGACCGCGCGGCGCATCGCCAGCATGGTCGCCTGCAGGATGTTGATGGCGTCGATTTCCTCGTGCGAGCATTCGGCGATCGCCCACGCCAGCGCGTATTGCTTGATCAGCGGCGCCAGCTCTTCGCGGCGCTCGGCCGTCAGCTTCTTGGAGTCGCGCAGCCATCGATCGGTTGGAGTCGCGCAGGCCATCGATCGGTCGGTCGGGATGCAGGATCACCGCCGCGGCGAACACGGGGCCGGCCAGCGGGCCGCGGCCGGCCTCGTCCACGCCGCAGACGATGTCCTCGGGCGTGAACGGCAAGGCGTTCTTCTTGAGCCCGGGGTAAAAGTTGACTTTCTTCTTTCTCATGATGCTTTCGACGATTCTATTACACGCATGACTGCGTCGGCGCTCTCTTGCGAACTGTTGCGCAGCAGGCTGTGGTGCATGTCGGTGAAGCGCTGGACCAGGCGCAGCCGGCCCGGCGCATCGTCGAGCTGCTTCCATACCGCGTCGGCCAGCGCCTGCGGCGTCACCGCGTTCTGCAGCAGCTCGGGCACCAGGAATTCGCGCGCCAGGATGTTCGGCAGGCCGATCCACGGCTGGTAGGCCATGTGCCGCATGATTTCCCACGACGCGCGCATCACCTTGTAGGCGATGACCATCGGTTTCTTGAACAGCGCCACTTCCAGCGTCGCCGTGCCGGAAGCGACCAGCACCGCGTCGGCGGCAGCGATGGCGGCGTGCGACTGGCCATCGACCAGGTCGATGGCGACGTCCGACAGGCCAGCCTCCTTGACCAGCTGCGTGAAGTAAGCGCGCTGGCGCTCGCCCGCCATCGGCGCGACAAAGCGCAGCGACGGATCGCGCTGCGACAGCAGCTTGACCGCGCCGATGAAAGGCGCGGCCAGGTATTTCAGTTCGCCCATGCGGCTGCCCGGCATCACCGTCACCACGCGCGCCTCGGGCGGAAGGCCCAGCGTGCGGCGCGCGGCCAGCGTATCGGGCTGCAGCGGGATCGTTTCAGCCAGCGGGTGGCCCACGTAGGTCACCGGCACGCCGGCCTGCCTGTAGATCTCTTCCTCGAACGGGAAGATCACCAGCATGTGCGACACCGCCTTCTTGATCTTCTTGATGCGGCCGCCCCGCCAGGCCCAGATCTGCGGGCTGATGAAGTGCACGGTCGGGATGCCCGCTTCGCGCAGCTGCATCTCAAGCCCAAGGTTGAAGCCGGGGTAGTCGGCGCCGATGAACACGTTCGGGCGCTCGGCGATCAGCCGGTCGCGCAGCGCGTTCTGGATGCCCTTGATTTCGCGGTAGCGCGGGATAATCTCGAACAGGCCGCGCACGGTCAGCGTATCCATCGGGATGTCCGATACAAAGCCGTATTCGGCCATGCGCGGGCCGCCGATGCCGTGGAAGCGCGCGTCGGGAAGCTGCGGACGCAGTCCGGCCAGGAGCCGCGCCGCGAGCATGTCGCCGGAGACCTCGCCGGCGACGAGGGCTACCGAAATATCAGCGGACGATGCCACGGGTCGCGCTGCCCAGGAAGTCCAGCATCGCGCCGATGTGTTGCGCCGCATCCGGCGCGTCGGCCTGCTGCTGCGCGAGCGCCGCCTTGGCCTCGTCCAGCGTCAGGTTGTTGCGGTAGATTGACTTGTACGCCGCGCGGATCGCATCGATCTGCGGACGGGTAAAGCCGCGGCGCTTCAGGCCTTCGATGTTGACGCCGCGCGCGCCGGCCGGATTGCCCGACACCAGCACGAACGGCGGCACGTCCTGCGTCAGGCTGGTGTACATGCCGACAAAGGCGTGCGCGCCGATCTTGCAGAACTGGTGGACGCCGGCGTAGCCGGACAGGATGGCCCAGTCGCCCACTTCCACGTGGCCCGCCAGCTGCGCGTTGTTCGAGAAGATCGTGTTGCTGCCGACCTGGCAGTCGTGCGCCAGGTGCACGTAGGCCGATATCCAATTGTCGTTACCAAGCCGGGTGACGCCCTTGTCCTGGGTGGTGCCCAGGTTGAAGGTGCAGAACTCGCGCACGGTGTTGCGGTGGCCGACTTCAAGCCGGGTCGGTTCGCCCGCCCACTTCTTGTCCTGCGGCGCGGCGCCGATCGACGAGAACTGGAAGAACTTGTTGTCTTCGCCGATCGTCGTGTGGCCTTCGATGACCACATGCGGGCCGACCACGGTGCGCGCACCGATCTGCACGTTGGGGCCGATGATCGAGTACGCGCCGACTTCGACGGTGCTGTCGAGCTGCGCCTTCGGGTCGACGATGGCGGTTGGGTGAATCATGCTCATTACTGCCCCGCTGGCTTGCTCGCGTCGTCGGTGGCGCGAATGGTGCACATCAGTTCAGCCTCGAGCGCCACGGCGCCGTCGACGCTGCCCACTGCCTTGTATTTCCAGATGCCGCGCGAGACGCGCAGGATCTCGACGTCCATCTTCAGCTGGTCGCCAGGGCCCACCGGCCGCTTGAAGCGCGCATTGTCGATGCCCACGAAATAAACCACCGAGTTCTCGTCCGGCTTGACGCCCATGGTCAGGAAGGACAGCAGCGCGGCGGTCTGCGCCAGCGCTTCGATCATCAGCACGCCCGGCATGACCGGCTTGTGCGGGAAATGGCCGTTGAAGAATTCTTCGTTGACGGTGACGTTCTTGATCGCGGTGATCGACTTGTTCGCTTCCCAGGTCAGCACGCGGTCGACCAGCAGCAGCGGATAGCGGTGCGGCAGCAAGGCCTTGATCTGGCAGATGTCGAGGGTCTTGTTTTCAGGATTGGTCATGTTGTTCCGAGATGGTTTTTAGTTGTTTTTCGAGGGCGCGGATCTTGTCGCGCATCGTATCCAGGTTGCGGACGATCACCGCGGTTTTTTCCCAGTCCGCGTTCTTGGCCAGCGGGTAGAAGCCGGTGTACTGGCCCGGCTCCGAAATCGAGCGCGATACCATGCTGGCCGACGAGATGTGCACGTGGTCGGCGATCGTAATGTGACCAAGCACCATGGCTGCGCCGCCGAAGGTGCAGTACTTGCCGATCTTCGCGCTGCCAGCCACGCCGACGCAGCCGGCCATCGCCGTGTGCGCGCCGATGTGGCAGTTGTGGCCGATCTGGATCTGGTTGTCCAGCTTGACGCCGTCTTCGATGATGGTATCGGCCAGCGCACCGCGGTCGATGGTGGTGTTGGCGCCGATGTCGACGTCGTCGCCGATCACCACGCGGCCGGTCTGTGGAATCTTGATGTACACGCCACCCTCGTTGGCGAAGCCGAATCCATCGGTGCCGATCACGGCGCCCGAGTGGATGATGCCGCGCTTGCCGATGCGGCAGCCTGCATGGAAGGTCACGTTGGCGAACAGCTTCGTGTCCGCGCCGATGAAGGCGCCGCGGCCGACAAAGCAGCCGGCGCCGATGACGGCGCCCGCTTCGATCACGGCGCCCTCTTCCACCGTAGCCTTGGGCCCGATGTGCGCGCTGGGGTCGACCGTCGCGCCCGGGTCCACGAAGGCGGCCGGATGCACGCCGGCGGCGGGCACGAATGCCGTCAGCGACTCGAAGTACTGGGCCGCGCGCGCAAAATAGGCGTACGGATTCTTCGTGACGATGCGCGCGCCAGTGTAAGTGGCGGCTACCGTCTCGCTGTCGTTGGGGGAGAGGATCAGGGCCGCGGCCCCGCTGTGCGCGGCCTGTGCGCGCAGTTTGCTATTGCTTAGGAAGCTGATGTGCGAAGCGCCCGCATCGGCCAGCGGCGCGATGCCCGTGACTTCGATATTCGGGTCACCCGCCAGCTCACCTCCCAAGCGTTCGACCAATTCACCCAGTCGAGTGCCCATCTGGTATTCCTGTTTCTGTTATTTGTCGAGTTGCTTCAGGATCTTGTCGGTGATGTCGATGCGCGGGTTGTGCCAGCCGGCTTCGTACAGTACGACGTCGAGGTTCTCCTGCGCGGCGATCCCTTCGATGATCTTGAAGGCTTTCTGCGCGATGTTGGCGCGCTCTTCGTTCTTGCGCTGCATGAGGTCCTCGCGGAACTCGCGCTGCTTGCGCTGCACGTCCTTCTCCATGTCGATCAGCTCACGCGTACGGCGCGTGCGGTCGATGTCCGACAGCTTTGGCGCATCCTGCTCGAACTTCTCGGTCATCGCGCGCACGTTGGAGATCTGCTCGTTGATCGATTTGTCGCGCTTGGAAAACTCGGATTCGATCTTCGCGTCGGCAGCCTTGGCCAGCTTCGACTCGGTCATCAGGCGTTCGGTCGCGACGTAGGCGACGCGGCTGCCCGCCAACTGCGCCTGCGCGTGCACCGCCGGCGCCGCGACCAGCGCGAGCAGCAGCAGATGCTTCGACATTGAGGTAAAGGCAGTTTTCAACATGTTCTCCGCAATCTTGATTTAAACGACGCTATCAGAAACCGGTCCCCATCTGGAACTGGAATCGCTCGAGACGATCGCCTGGTTTTGCGTTCAAAGGCTTAGCATAACTCAACTTGAGCGGACCGACCGGCGAAATCCAGCTGATACCCAGGCCAGTCGAGAAGCGCAGCTCGTTGGCGCGAATCGCCTGGCCTTCCTGGTAGATCTGGCCGGCGTCGAGGAAGCCGAACCAGCGCAGGCTGCGGTCAGGACCGCCGCCGGGGAAAGGCATCTGCAGTTCGGCATTGCCGATCACGCGTACCGCGCCGCCCAGCGCATCGAAGGTGTTCGGGTCGACGATACCCAGCGAAGAGCTGACGTAGCCGCGTACCGAGCCGATGCCGCCGGCGTAGAAGTTCTTAAATACCGGGAACTTGTTACCGCGCAGGCCGTGGCCGTAATCGAGTTCGCCCTTCAGCGCCAGGGTGATCATGCGGGTCAGCGGCTTGTACCACTGCTGCTCGTAGACGGCGCGGTAGTACTTGGCGTCGCCGAACAGGTCGACCTCGAGGTTGGCGCGCTGGTAGCGGCCGACGGTCGGGGTGATCGCGCTGTCGCGGCTGTCGCGGCCCCACGCCGCCGTCAGCGGCAAGGCGTTGGTGGTCGCGGTGCCGACGCCGCTAGGCACGCCGCCGAAGTCGCGCACGTATTCCTTGAAGCGGGTCGGGCTGGTGACGTCGGTTTCGATCGCGGTGCGTTCCAGGCCGGCGCCGAAGTAGACGGTATCGTATTCCGAGAACGGCACGCCGAACGACAGGCGGCCGCCGGTCTGCTTGACCGTGTAGCTGCCGATGTTCAGTGCGGGCGGGCGCATCGTGCGCAGGTACAGTTCGAACGAGCGCGATACGCCGTCGTCGGTAAAGTACGGGTTGGTGTGCGAGAACGCGATCGTGCGCAGGTAGCGGCTGGTGTTCAGTTCGAGGCCGACGGTGTTGCCCGAGCCTGCGAAGTTGGCCTGCTGGATCGACGCGGTGAAGGTGAACTTCTCGGCCTGCGAGAACGCGCCGCCGATCATGAAGTTACCGGTCGGCTTTTCGACCACGGTCAGGTTGACGTCGACCTGGTCGGAGGTACCCTGCGCTTCCGGCGTGTCGACGGTGACTTCCTTGAAGTAGCCGAGGCGGTCGACGCGGTCGCGCGACATCTTGATCTTGTTCGCGTCGTACCACGAGCCTTCGAACTGGCGGAATTCGCGGCGGATGACTTCATCGCGGGTAACGGTGTTGCCGGCGATGTTCATATGACGTACATACGCGCGCTTGCCCGGGTCGACGAAGAAGGTGAAGGCCACTTCGCGCTTCTCGCGGTCGATCTGCGGGTCGGCGTTGACGTTCGCGAAGGCATAACCGAAGGTGCCCATGCGGTCCGAGATCATCTTGTTGCTGGCGGTGAGCAGCTCGCCCGAATACGACTCGCCTTTTTTCAGCTGGATCAGCTGCCTGATTTCGTCGTCGCGGCCGAACATCTCGCCTGCCACCTTGACGTCCGAGACGGTGTACTTCTCGCCTTCGGTGATGTTGATGGTCAGGTAGATATCCTTCTTGTCCGGCGTGATCGACACCTGGGTCGATTCGACATTGGCTTCGAGGTAGCCGCGGTTCAGGTAGAACGACTTGATCGCTTCGATGTCGCCGGTCAGCTTGGTCTTCGAATACTGGTCGGCCTTGCTGTACCAGGTGAACCAGCCGCTGGTGTTCAGCTGCAGCAGCTGGCGCAGTTCCTTGTCCGAGAAGGTCTTGTTGCCGACGATGTTGATCTGCTTGATGCGCGCGACCTCGCCTTCGTCGATGTTGAACATGACGGTGACGCGGTTACGCTCGATCGGGGTAACGGTGGTGGTGATCTTGACGCCGTACAGGCCGTGCGACAGGTACTGGCGCTTGAGCTCCTGCTCGGCGCGGTCGACCGATGCCTTGTCGAAGATCTTCGCTTCGCCGACGCCGATTTCCTTCAGCGCCTTGAGCAGCATGTCCTTTTCGAATTCCTTGGCGCCGGTGAAGTCCACCGTGGCGATGGCCGGGCGTTCTTCGACCAGCACGACCAGTACGCCGTTTTCCTCTTCCAGGCGCACGTCCTTGAAGAACCCTGTGGCATACAGCGCCTTGATGGCGGCGATGCTCTTGTCGTCGTCGAAGGTCTCGCCGACGCGGACAGGAAGATAGCTGAAAACTGTACCGGCTTCGGTGCGCTGAATCCCTTCGACACGAATGTCCTTGACCACGAACGGGTTGACGGCAAATGCAGGTGCGGCGCACAGCGCGAAGACTGCGGCGCCGATCAGGCTAAGGCGAAAGGAGGGCAAGGCGAAACGGTCAGTTTGTAATTTCATCGGCTAAATTAATGGGTCGATCAATAGGCACAATACATATGTCGGGACTGCAGGTGCGACGCTTTACAGCAGCCGCGCTACGTCATTGAAGACGGCTAAGACCATCAGCATCACCAGCATGGCCACGCCGAGGCGCTGCGCATATGCACCGATCCGCTCCGGCAAAGGGCGCCCGGTCAAAACTTCCAGCGAATAATACAGCAAAAGGCCCCCATCCAGAACCGGAATTGGTAACAGATTCATCACTCCAAGACTGATGCTGATGGAGGCGACGAAGATCAGGAAGCTCACCGCGCCAATGCGGGCGGTCTGTCCCGCGTAGTCGGCAATCGTGATCGGGCCGGTGACGTTCTTCAGCGAGACTTCGCCGGTGATCATCTTGCCGATCATCTTGACCGTCAGCGCGCTGGTTTCCCAGGTCTTGCGCATGGCCTTGGACACCGAGTCCAGCGGACCGGATGCCACCTTCACCATGTCCGGCGCCAGCGCCACTTCGGCCTTGATGCGGCCGTGACCCGTTGCGGCGTCGCGCTCCGGCGTGACCTTCACGCTGACTTCGCGCCCGCCGCGCATGACCTTCACGTCCAGCGTGCGCTGGCCGGCGGCGCGCACCGCCTCGATAAATACAATGCCATCGGAGGTCGGCTTGCCGTCGACCGATGTCACCAGGTCGCCGCTTTGCAGGCCGGCGCGTTCGGCGGCGCCGCCCGGCATGATCTTGCCCAGCACCGGCAGCGGCCGCGCCACCATGATGCCGACCGCGCCAAGCAGGTCGGCGTCGGCGTCCATGCCTTCGAAGCTTGACGCCGGCAGCACCAGGTCGAGGCTGCCCACCGACTGGCGCTCTACTTCCAGGCGCACGTCGCGTTTGTCGATGGCGGACGAAACGATTTCCCAGTTCAGGTCCGACCAGCCGGCGACCGCCTTGCCGTTGACGGCCGTGACCTGGTCTCCTCCGCGCAGGCCGGCCTGCCATGCGGCCGTGGTCTCGGGCATCGGGCGGATGCGGGTGGTCGGCTCCGCGATGCCGTACATGAACAGGCCGGCGAACAGGACGATGGCGAGGATGAAGTTGGCGAACGGACCGGCGGCCACGATGGCGATGCGGCGCCAGACGTTCTGGCGGGTGAATTCGCGCTGTTCGTCTTCAGGCGTGAGCGATGGCGCGTCCGGATCGCGGCTGTCGAGCATCTTGACGTAGCCGCCCAGCGGCAGCACCGAGATCGCCCATTCGGTCTGGTCGCGGCCGAAACGGCGCGACCACACCACCTTGCCCATGCCGACCGAGAAGCGCAGCACCTTCACGCCGCACAGGCGGGCGGCAAAGTAATGTCCGAGTTCATGGAAGATGATCAGCGGTCCCAGCGCAAGCAGGAATGCCAGCACTGTCGTAATCAGGTTCATTGCCTTGTGCCTGCGACGATTGCTTCGGCCGCACCGCGGGCGCGCGCATCCTGGGCCATCACGGCCTCGATGCTGCTGGCCGCGCCGTGGTCGTTCTCATGCATGACGCGCGCGATCACGCGGTCGATGTCGCGGAAACCGATGCGGTGTTCGAGGAAGGCCTGCACCGCCACTTCGTTGGCGGCGTTCAGCAGCGCGGGCGCGGTGCCGCCGGCTTCGAGCGCCTCGAAGGCCAGCGCCAGGCACGGGAAGCGCTTGTAGTCGGGCTTTTCGAACTGCAGCGTGCCGATGGCGGTGAGGTCCAACTGCCCTACTCCCGATTCGATCCGCTCCGGGAAGGCCAGCGCGTGCGCGATCGGGGTGCGCATGTCTGGGTGGCCCAGTTCCGCGATGACCGAACCGTCGACGTAGGACACCATCGAGTGGATCACGCTTTGCGGGTGGATCACGACTTCGATCTGGCTGGCGGGCGCGCCGAACAGCCAGTGCGCCTCGATCACTTCGAGGCCCTTGTTCATCATGGTCGCCGAGTCGACCGATATCTTGCGGCCCATGACCCAGTTCGGATGCTTGCAGGCCTGCTCGGGCGTGACGGCGTCGAGGGTCTCGACGGCGCGCGCCAGGAACGGCCCGCCGGATGCGGTCAGCAGGATCTTGGCCACGCCGGCGCCCTTCGGCGAACGGGCGTACGACTGCGGCAGCGACTGGAAGATCGCATTGTGTTCGCTGTCGATCGGCAGCAGGGTCGCCCTGCTTTCGTGGACGGCGTCCATGAACAGCTGGCCGGACATCACCAGCGCTTCCTTGTTCGCCAGCAGGATCTTCTTGCCGGCGCGGGCGGCGGCCAAGGTAGGCGCCAGGCCGGCGGCGCCGACGATGGCGGCCATCACGGTGTCGGTGTCGGCGCTTGCGGCCACCGCGCAAAGGGCGGCTTCGCCGAATTCGACTTCGGTGCGCAGGCCTTTGGCGCGCAGCAGCGCGGACAGCTGGTCGGCGGCGGCGGCGGTGCCGACCACGGCGCGCGCGGGACGGAACTGTTCGCACTGGGCGGCCAGTTCGTCGACGCGGCTGTGCGCCGTCAGCGCGTACACCTTGTATTTATCGGGATGGCGGGCCAGCACGTCGAGGGTGGAAACGCCGATCGACCCGGTCGCGCCCAGGATGGTTATACGTTGCATACTGCGTCTTTCAGAGCCAGGCGTGAATCAGCGCCGCGAACGGCAGCACCGGCACCAGGGCATCGATACGGTCCAGCACCCCGCCGTGGCCGGGCAGCAGCTTGCTGCTGTCCTTGACGCCGGCGCGGCGCTTGAGCATGGATTCGAACAGGTCGCCGACGATGCTGGCGGCGACGATCACGGCCAGGATGGCCATGGTGGCCAGCCAGCCCTTGGATGCATGCAGCTTGACCACGAAGGTGTCGGCCACCATCGGGTCGCCCGACAGGATCAGCGCGGCGCCGAACAGCAGGACGGCGATGCCGCCGCCGATGGCGCCTTCCCACGATTTGCCCGGCGAGATCGACGGCGCCAGCTTGCGCTTGCCGAAGGCCTTGCCCGAGAAGTAGGCGCCGATGTCGGCCACCCAGACCAGCGCCATCACGGACAGCAGGTAGACAGCCGACACGCTGAAGAACATGGCGATGGCGGCGAAGCAGCCGACGATGGCCAGGCCGTAGACGGTGCCCAGCAGCGTGTTGCGCAGGCCGATCGGCGGCGGCAGGCCGTGGCCCAGCGCCGGCACGAAGCGCACCAGCCAGATAGCCACCGACAGCGCAAACCAGAACTGCAGCGAGGAGTTGGCGCGCATCATGAAGGTGTAGGCAAATGCCGCCACCCAGAACAGCGCGATGACGACGGCCTGCTTGCGCGAGGAGCCGAACAGCTGGAAGGCTTCCATGATGGTCGCGCCCAGGAACAGCAGCAGCACGGCCGCGAATGCCGGATAGTAGCCGCCGAACAGGACGGCCAGCAGCACGGCCAGCAGCACGACGGCGGTGATGATCCGGGTTTTCAGCATGGCTCGGCCTCTCCCGCTACCTGGTCGCCGGTGCGGCCGAAGCGGCGTTCGCGCGACTGATAGGATTCGATGGCGCTATCCAGCGCGGCGACGTTGAAGTCGGGCCAGTAGGTGTCGGTGAAGTACAGCTCCGAATAGGCGAGCTGCCAGAGCAGGAAGTTGGAGATGCGTTCCTCGCCGCCGGTGCGGATGAACAGGTCGGGCTCGGGCGCGTAGGCCATGGCCAGGTGCTCGGCCAGCTGCTCTTCGGTGAATTCGGTGGCGCCCGGGTGGGCCGCGACCATCTTGCCGGTGGCCTGCATGATGTCCCAGCGGCCGCCGTAGTTGGCGCACACGGTGACGGTCAGGCGGGTGTTGTTGGCGGTGCGGCGTTCGGCCGCGGCGATCATTTCCTGCAGCTTGGCGTCGAAGCGCGACAGGTCGCCCACGACTTTCAGGCGGATGTTATTCGCGTGCATCTTGGACACTTCGCGCTCCAGCGCGGTCACGAACAGGCGCATCAGCAGCGACACTTCTTCTTCGGGACGGCGCCAGTTCTCGGACGAGAAGGCGAACAGGGTCAGGTACTCGATGCCGCGCAGCGCGCAGGCTTCCACGATGTTGCGGACGGCTTCGACGCCCTTGACGTGGCCGGCGACGCGCGGCATGAAACGTTTGGTCGCCCAGCGGCCGTTGCCATCCATGATGATGGCAACGTGGCGCGGCACTTTGGCCACTTCCGGGACGGCTGTCGTCGAACTCTTGAAAATCATAGATCCTGACTATAAAAACGTAGGGCGGATAAGCCCCTTGGGGCGCATCCGCCGTGCATGCTTTGATGGCGGCTCGTCCAATTCGGCGGATGCGCTACGCTTATCCGCCCTACGGGTTTTTTTATCCCGCGTGTTGTCAGAACCGCCAAACCCGCAATATTATACCGTCAGGACTTCTTTCTCTTTTTCGGCGACCAGCTTGTCGATGTCGACCACGAACTTGTCGGTCAGCTTCTGGACTTCGTCCGATGCGCGGCGCTCGTCGTCTTCCGAGATGGCCTTGTCCTTGACCAGCTTCTTCAGCGATTCGTTGGCGTCGCGGCGGATGTTGCGCACTGCGATCTTGGCGTCTTCGGCTTCGCCCTTGCACAGCTTGACCATCTCCTTGCGGCGCTCTTCGGTCAGCGCAGGCGTCGGCACGCGGATCATGTCGCCCTGCGACGATGGGTTCAGGCCCAGGTCGGAGTCGCGGATCGCCTTTTCGATGGTGCTCAGCATCTTCTTTTCGAACGGGGCCACGCCGATGGTGCGGGCGTCGATCAGGGTCAGGTTGGCGACCTGGGTCAGCGCGGTCGGCGAACCGTAGTATTCGACCGTGATGTGGTCGAGGATGCCGGTGTGGGCGCGGCCGGTGCGGACCTTGGCCAGGTCGGCCCTGAGGGTCTCGATCGACTTGTTCATGCGGTCTTGCGCGCTTTTCTTAACGTCAGCGATAGTCATATGCTGCTCTCCTGTGTTCGATGATGATTGTTTGTACTGCTTAAACGTGTACCAGTGTGCCTTCGTCTTCGCCCATGACGACGCGCATCAGCGCGCCCGGCTTGACGATCGAGAACACCTTGATCGGCAGCTTCTGGTCGCGGCACAGCGCGAAGGCGGTGGCGTCCATCACCTGCAGGTGCTTGGCGATCGCTTCGTCGAAGTTGATCGACTCGTAGCGGGTCGCGTTGGGGTCTTTCTTCGGATCGGCAGTATAGACGCCGTCGACCTTGGTTGCCTTGAGCACGATCTCGGCGCCGATTTCCGAGCCGCGCAACGCCGCTGCGGTGTCGGTGGTGAAGAACGGGTTGCCGGTGCCGGCCGCGAACACGACGACCTTGCCTTCTTCGAGGTACTGCAGCGCCTTCGGGCGCACGTATGGCTCGACCACCTGCTCGATGCCGATCGCCGACATCACGCGCGCGGTGATGCCCACATGGCGCATCGCGTCGGCCAGCGCCAGTGCGTTCATGACGGTGGCCAGCATGCCCATGTAGTCGGCGGTGGCGCGGTCCATGCCCTGCGCGCCAGGCGCAACGCCGCGGAAGATGTTGCCGCCGCCGATGACCACGGCCAGTTCCACGCCCGCCTTCGCCACTTCCGCAATGTCGGCGACCATGCGCTCGATCGTGCCGCGGTTGATGCCGTACGGATCGTCGCCCATCAGTGCTTCGCCAGACAGTTTCAGTAGGACGCGTTTGTAGGCTGGTTTTGACATGTGTGGGCTCCTAAAAATGACTGTATTGTTCTGGTCCGGCCGGGGCAGCTTGCTCCGCGCCGCCGGCCTCACCAATCCGTGCGGAAAGGTGGCACTTAAAAAAACGGGCCTTCCGGCCCGCTTTTTATCTTACTGCTTGGAAGCAGCCATTTGCGCAGCAACTTCTGCTGCGAAATCGTCCTGCTTCTTCTCGATACCTTCGCCAACAACATACATCGTGAATGCTTTCACGGTGGTGTTCTTTTCTTTCAGCATCTGTTCGATCGACTGCTTGTCGTTCTTAACGAACGCCTGGTTCAGCAGCGATACTTCTTTCAGGAACTTCTGCACCGAGCCTTCGAGGCGCTTGGCCAGGATTTCCGGCGACTGGGCTGGCTTGCCTGCGGCAGCGGCGGCGTCCGCGTCTTCCTGTGCTTTCAGTGCAGCAACCGAACGCTCTTTCTCGATCAGTTCAGCTGGAACCTGGTCAGCCGACAGCGACACTGGCTTCATTGCAGCGATGTGCATTGCCACGTCCTTGCCGACCTGCTCGTCCGCGCCGTCGAACTCTACCATGACGCCGATACGGGTACCGTGCAGGTACGAAGCCAGCTTGCCGGTGGTTTCGAAACGCTGGAAGCGGCGGATCGACATGTTTTCGCCGATTTTACCGATCAGTGCCGAACGCACTTCGTCCAGGGTCTTGCCGTCCAGCGGCAGTGCCAGCAGGGCAGCGACGTCGGCCGGGTTGTGCTCGGCTACCAGCTTGGCTGCGTTTGCTGCCAGTGCCAGGAAGTCGTCGTTCTTTGCAACGAAGTCGGTTTCGCTGTTTACTTCCACCAGCGCGCCAACGTTGCCGGAGATATAAGATGCTACCACGCCTTCAGCGGTGATACGCGCCGACGCTTTCGATGCCTTGCCGCCCAGCTTGACGCGCAGGATCTCTTCCGCACGACCCATGTCGCCTTCGGCTTCGGTCAGTGCTTTTTTGCATTCCATCATTGGCGCATCGGTCTTGGCGCGCAGTTCGCCAACCATTGCTGCAGTAATCGCTGCCATAAGATTTCTCCTAAGATATGTTTCGTATTCTGTTTAAAAAAAGGGGGAGCACATGCCACCCCTTTTTTCGCTCGTCGCCAGCAGGTTGCCCTGCCGCCGGCTTATGCTTGCTCGGAAACTTCGACGAAGTCGTCGCCCGAAGCTGCCTTGACCATGTCGGCAACTTCGTTGGTGGCGTTGGCACGGCCTTCCAGGATCGCATCTGCCACGCCGCGTGCGTACAGGGTGATCGCTTTGGAGGAGTCGTCGTTGCCTGGGATGACGTGGGTTACGCCTTCCGGGGAGTGGTTGGTGTCGACCACGCCGATGACCGGGATGCCCAGCTTGCCGGCTTCGGTGATCGCGCCTTTGTGGTAGCCGACGTCGACGACGAAGATTGCGTCAGGAACGCCGCCCATATCCTTGATGCCGCCGATGGCCTTCTGCAGCTTGACCATTTCGCGCTGGAACATCAGGTTTTCTTTTTTCGACAGTTTTTCAGCCGAGCCGTCTTCGATGGCTGCTTCCATATCCTTCAGGCGCTTGATCGAGGTCTTGATCGTCTTGAAGTTGGTCAGCATGCCGCCCAGCCAGCGCTGGTCGACGAAAGGTACGCCAGCACGTGCTGCTTCAGCCGCGATGATGTCGCGAGCCTGGCGCTTGGTGCCGACCATCAGGATCGTGCCGCGGTTGGCGGAGATCTGCTTGATGGTTTTCATCGCTTCCTGATACATACCCATCGTCTTTTCGAGGTTGATGATATGGATCTTGTTGCGGTGACCGAAGATGAACGGAGCCATCTTTGGGTTCCAAAAACGGGTTTGGTGACCGAAGTGGACACCGGCTTCCAGCATTTCACGCATTGTTACGGACATATAATTCTCCAGGGTTGGGTCTGGAATCCGGTCAGTCACCTCGAGGGCACCCTTTGCGACCGGATTCGCGATTTAAACAAGTATTTTGACAACATTGCTCGAAACCGAATTCAAGCAACCCGAGATTCTATCCGGTTTTGGAGGGATGTTCAAGGGGAGCGTGAGCTTGACGGACGGGCGAATGCCGGACGCAGGACGGATAAGCGGAGAGGTGCAGCAGAGGTTTCGAATCGCATGCGATTCGCCTGCGCAACGGCATCCGCTTGCAAGCGGATGCTCCTGACGCGACAGCATCCGCCGCCGCGGCTCCGCGGGTGCGGGCTTCCAGCCCTTACCCGCCCTACGGCAAATGTCACGACAGTCGCATTACTACCTCGGCGCCGCCGGCAAAGCCGTGCATCACTTATAATACGGACATTCCCGAATCATCCGCTTTTTGTCGATTGCGACCACTATGTCCACCATTTCCATCAAAACCACCGAAGAAATCGAAGGCATGCGCGTAGCAGGCCGCCTGGCCTCCGAGGTGCTCGATTACATCACCCCCTTCGTCAAGGTGGGCGTCACCACCGGCGAACTTGACCGCCTGTGCCACGAATACATGGTCAACGTACAGGGCTCGATCCCGGCGCCGCTGAACTACTGCCCGCCCGGCTACACCCCCTACCCGAAAGCCATCTGCACCTCGGTCAACGACGTGATCTGCCACGGCATCCCGGGCGACAAGGTGCTCAAGAACGGCGACGTGGTCAACCTCGACATCACCGTCATCAAGGACGGCTTCCACGGCGACAACAGCCGCATGTTCTTCATCGGCGAACCGTCGATCCTGGCCAAGCGCCTGTCGGACGTGACCTACGAGTGCATGTGGCTCGGCATCTCGAAGGTGAAGCCGGGCGCCCACCTGGGCGACATTGGCCACGTGATCCAGCAGCACGCCGAGAAGAACGGCTACAGCGTGGTACGCGAATTCTGCGGCCACGGCATCGGGCGCGTGTTCCACGAAGAGCCGCAGGTGCTGCACTACGGCCGTCCCGGCACGCTGGAAAAGCTCGAAGCGGGCATGATCTTCACGATCGAGCCGATGATCAACGCCGGTCGCCGCGACATCCGCGAAATGGGCGACGGCTGGACCATCAAAACCAAGGACCGCAGCCTGTCGGCGCAGTGGGAACACACCATCCTGGTCACCGAGACAGGCTATGAAGTGCTGACCCAGTCGGCCGGCACCCCTCCTCCACCGGCCATCGTCGGCACGCAGGCGCAAGCTGCCGTAGCGGCGTAACGCGATGCCAACGGCGGCGCAAACCAGCGCAACGCGCGACCTGCTCAAGCAAAGGCTGAAGGCGGAGCGCGCGGCGCTGATCGCCGCCTTCCGCGCTGACGGCAAGCCCGAAAAGCTGCTGCGCAGCCTGCGCCAGAGCGTCGACGCCGTCCTCACCGAAGCCTGGAACCAGGCCGGCCTGCCGCCCGAGGCGGCGCTGGTCGGCGTCGGCGGCTACGGCCGCGGCGAGCTGTTTCCCTTCTCCGACGTCGACCTCCTGATCCTGCTGGCCGAACCGGCCAACGCCGTCACCACCGCGAAGCTCGAAGCCCTGGTGCAGCTGCTGTGGGACCTCGGCCTCGAAATCGGCCACAGCATCCGCACCGTGGACGAATGCATGGACGAGTCGAAGGCCGACATCACCGTCCAAACCAGCCTGCTGGAAGCGCGCCTGGTCGCCGGCGGCGCCGAGGTATTCGACCAGCTGCGGCGGCGCTACCTTGAAGCGATGGACCCGCAAGCCTTCTTCCAGGCCAAGATCGCCGAAATGCGGCTGCGCCACGCCAAATACGAAGACACCGCCTTCAGCCTGGAGCCGAACTGCAAGGAGAGCCCGGGCGGCCTGCGCGACCTTCAGGCGATCCTGTGGGTGGCCAAGGCCGCTGGCCTGGCCAACTCCTGGGGCCAGCTCGCCACGCGCGGACTGGTCACCCAGACCGAGGCGCGCCAGCTGATGGAGAAGGAGCGCGCGTTCAAGGACATCCGCATCCGCCTGCACCTGCAGGCCAACCGGCGCGAGGACCGCCTGCTGTTCGACCTGCAGACGCCGATCGCCGAAACCTTCGGCCTCAGGACCACCGGCGAAGGCGCGCACGTACGCCGTGCCAGCGAATACCTGATGCAGCGCTACTACTGGGCGGCCAAGACGGTCACCCAGCTCAATACCATCCTGCTGCAGAACATCGAGGCCCAGCTGTTCCCGCAGGACGTGGAGCCGATCGCGATCAACGAGCGCTTCAACGACCTGGGCGGTTTCATCGACATCGCACGGGACGACACCTTCGAAGCCACGCCGTCGTCCATCCTCGAGATGTTCGTGCTGATGACGGAGCGCCCGCAGATCAAGGGCATCTCGGCACGCACCATGCGCGCCCTGTGGCACGCGCGCGCTGTCATCGGCGACAAGTTCCGCGCCGACCCGGTCAACCGCGCCAACTTCCTGCACATCCTGCAGGCGCCGGTGGGCCTGGTGCACGCGCTGCGCCGCCTTAACGACACCGGCATCCTGGGACGCTACCTGCCAAGCTTCCGGCCCATCGTCGGCCAGATGCAGCACGACCTGTTCCATGTCTACACGGTGGACCAGCACATCATGATGGTGGTGCGGAACATGCGCCGCTTCACGATGACCGAGCACGCCCACGAGTACCCGTTCTGCAGCCAGCTGATCGCCAACTTCCCGCGCTCATGGCTGCTGTACGTGGGGGCCCTGTTCCACGACATCGCCAAGGGCCGCGGCGGCGACCATTCGATACTCGGCGTGGCCGACGCCAGGCAGTTCTGCGAACAGCACGGCCTGTCGCCCGAGGACACCGAACTGGTGGCCTTCCTGGTCGAACAACACCTGGTGATGTCGAACACCGCGCAAAAGCAGGACATGTCCGACCCCGACGTGATCCAGGCTTTTGCCAACCTGGTGAAGGACGAACGCCACCTGACCGCGCTCTATTTGCTGACGGTGGCCGACATCCGCGGCACCAGCCCCAAGGTATGGAACGCCTGGAAGGCAAAGCTGCTGGAAGACCTGTACCGGATCACCCTGCGCGTGCTGGGCGGCGAGCCGCCGTCGGCCGACCGCGAGCTGAAGAACCGCCAGGACGACGCCAGGGCCACGCTGCGCCTGTTCGGCCTGGCGCCGGACGCGCACGAAGCGCTGTGGGCCAAGCTGGACATGGCCTACTTCCTGCGCCACGACGCCTCCGACATCGCATGGCAAACGCGCGCGCTATACGACCGCATCGACAGCGACAAGCCGGTGGTCAAATGCCGCCTCGCGCCGATCGGCGAAGGCCTGCAGGTCACGGTGTACATGAAGGACCAGCCCGATCTGTTCGCGCGCATCTGCAGCTACTTCGACCGCAAGAACTTCAGCATTCTCGACGCCAAGATCCACACCACCCGGCACGGCTACGCGCTCGACACCTTCCTCGTCACCGAGCAGATCTTCGCCAAGAATTACCGCGACATCCTTAACCTGATCGAGCATGAGATCTGCGAACTGCTGACGACCCAAGGCCCGCTGCCGCCGCCGACGCGCGGACGTCTGTCGCGCCTGTCGCGCACCTTCCCGATAGCGCCGACGGTGGACCTGCGTCCCGATGAACGCGGCCAGTACTACCTGTTGTCGATCGCCGCCAACGACCGCACCGGCCTGCTGTACTCCATCGCCAACGTGCTGACGCGCTACCGCATCAACGTCCACACCGCGAAGATCATGACGCTGGGCGAACGGGTCGAAGACGTGTTCCTGGTCGACGGCGCGGTGCTGAACAACGCGCGCAACCAGATCCAGCTCGAGACCGACCTGCTCGACGCCCTCAAAGTCTAATCAAGCTACAAGCAAAGCAAGCACACAATGACTGAATTAGTACGCCTTTCAAAACGCATGTCCGAACTCGGGCTGTCGTCGCGCCGCGAAGCCGACGAATGGATCGCCCGCGGCTGGGTGCGGGTCGACGGCCAGGTGGTATCGGAACTTGGCAGCAAAGTGCTGCCGCACCAGAAGATTACGGTGGAACGCCAGGCCGCGGCCGAACAATCCAAGCGCGTGACCATCCTGATCAACAAGCCGATGGGCTACGTCAGCGGCCAGGCAGAGGACGGCTACACGCCGGCGGTGGCGTTGATCAAGCCTGAGAACCGCTGGGAAGAAGACCCTTCGCCCGAACAGTTCCATCCTACCCAGCTGCGCAGCCTCGTGCCGGCGGGCCGCCTCGACATCGACTCGGTCGGCCTGCTGATCCTGACGCAGGACGGCCGCGTGGCCAAGACCCTGATCGGCGAGAATACCAGCATCGAGAAGGAATACCTGGTGCGGGTCGAGTACACCAAGGAAGGCAAGCTGCCCGAGGCGGACCTGAAGAAGCTCTGCTTCGGCCTCTGGATGGACGGCAAACCGCTGCTGCCAGCGAAGGTCCGCTGGCAGAATGACGACCAGCTCAGTTTCACGCTGAAGGAAGGCCGCAAGCGCCAGATCCGCCGCATGTGCGACATGGTGGGACTGAAGGTGGTGGGCCTGAAGCGGGTCCGCATCGGCAAGGTCAAGCTGGGCGACCTGCCGACCGGAAAATGGCGCTACCTGCGCCCTGACGAACAGTTTTGATGTTGAAGTGATTTGAATCGGAGATATGATGCGTAAGTTGACTACCCTCACCGCTGTAAGCCTTGTCCTTGCAAGCCACGCCGCATTCGCTGCGCAACCTGTCGTCAAGGAAGCGCCGCTGCGCGCACACCTCGCCTTCCTCGCCGACGACCTGCTCGAAGGACGCGGCACCGGCCAGCGCGGCGGCGAACTCGCCGTGCGCTACATCGAAACCCAGGCCGCCATCATCGGCCTGAAACCCGCGGTGGGCAAGGGTTACCGCCAGCCGGTCAACATCGTCGGCAGCCGCACGCTGCCCAGCAGCTCGGTAACCTTCGAAGTGGGCGGCAAGACGATGGCGCCGGTGCTGGGCAAGGACATCGTGTACGGCAACGCCAACGACGCGGCGCAGACGCGCTTCGAAGCGCCGGTTGTGTTTGTCGGCTACGGCATCGACTCCCCTGACGACAAGTGGAACGACTACGAGGGCATGGACGTCAAGGGCAAGGTCATCGTCATGATGGTCAACGACCCGAAGCCAACGGCACAGGAGCCTAACCGCTTCGGCGGCAAGTCGCTGACCTGGTACGGCCGCTGGATCTACAAGTTCGAGGAAGCGGTGCGCAAGGGCGCGGCCGGCGTGCTGCTGATCCACACCACCGAGTCGGCATCGTATCCATGGAGCGTGCCTGCGAACGGCTTTGGCCGCGAGCAGTTCCACCTCGCCGGCAAGGGCAATGCGATGCAGGGCTGGCTGACCGAAGACATGGCGCGCAGCCTGTTTGCGGCCGCGGGCCAGGACCTCGACGCACTGCGTGCGAAAGCGGAAGTGCGCGGCTTCAAGCCAGTAGCGCTGGATATCAAGGCGCGTGTGGCACTGGACAGCGCGCACCGCAAGATCGAAGAATTCAACGTCGCCGGCATCGTGCCCGGCACCGATCCGAAACTGAAGGACCAGGCGGTGATCTACTCGTCGCACTGGGACCATCTCGGCAAGGTCGAAACGCCTGGCCAGCCTGACCACATCTGGAACGGCGCGATCGACAACGCCTCCGGCAGCGCCGCATTGCTGGCGATGGCGCAGGCGGCAGTTGCCAAGCCTGCGAAGCGCACCCAGATCTTCCTGTGGACGGCGGCCGAGGAGCAAGGCCTGATCGGCGCGACCGGCTACACACGGAATCCGATCTGGCCGCTGGCGAAGACCGCGGCCGACCTGAACCTCGACAGCCTGAACTTCGTGGGCCGCACGCGCGACATCGGCGTGGCAGGCTCGGAGCGCAGCAGCCTGTATGAAAGCGCGGGCAAGGTCGCAAAGGCGATGGGCCTGCGCCTGGCGCCGAGCGTGCCGGATCTGGGAGGCGCCTACTTCCGCGCCGACCACTTCAGCTTCGCCCGTGCCGGCATCCCTGCATTCAACGTGGGGTCGGCCGTGTTCTCCGGTGACGGCTCG
This sequence comes from Massilia cavernae, assembly GCF_003590855.1. Classification (GTDB taxonomy): domain Bacteria; phylum Pseudomonadota; class Gammaproteobacteria; order Burkholderiales; family Burkholderiaceae_D; genus Telluria_A; species Telluria_A cavernae. The sequence continues at coordinate 11,389 of NZ_QYUP01000068.1, read as the reverse complement.
TTCGACTTCGAGCATGACCATTCGGTGTCGGCCGCCAAGATGGTCGGCTTCACCAAGCACTACCACCAGGTCAGCGACGAGTACAACCCGGCCTGGGACCTGTCGGGCATGGTGCAGCAGGCGCAGTTCACGCTGAACCTGGGGTATGAGGTGGCGAACGCGCCGCAGATGCCGACCTGGAAAAAAGGCGAGGCGTTTGGGCAGGTGAAGCGCTAATCCATGGCGGTGCTTAATACTGACTAAGGCACCGGGATGTGCATGTTCTGCACATCCGGCGAAGTCCCCCGCGCTGCGGGCGCACAAGCTTGTCGTGGAAGGATAGTCGCAGGGCTGGGGAAATGGCGGCGTAGTACGCGAGCGCTTCCGCCGCATCGCGTGCCCCGTGCACGATACTGGTTGCCTGAGCGACATCGGACGTGCGCAGCGCGGCGATCGCCGGCTTGACGCCCTCGGCAAGAAAGCGGGTGCGATTGTCGTGCGTATCAGCAACGATCTGTTTCTCCTCCGGGGTCATATAGGTGTCCCGGTACGCCGTCCAAACCACGTCTGCGTCCGCCATGTCTTTTTCGATGCCATCCATCCGATTTCCGAACGATGACGGGTCCCCGGTCGGGGCCTTTGCCAGGACCAGCTGATGCCGGTTCGCGAGGCGTACCACGCGGTCGAGCTGGCCGACGGCCAGCAGGCGGTCTTCATAGACCGTTTTCAGCGAGGCATTGACCGAGTTTAGGCCGAGCAATCCTCCTACGCCGATCAGCACGGCCGCAAGCAGCAGGAAGGCGACAATAACCACCAGCCGCGTTCTAATCATTACGTTCTTCAACATTTGGTTCTCCAAGGGCGTACGACAGCGTTGTCGCTCATGTTTGCTTTCCGATCATCTCGTGACACAACTTTATCGTGAGACAGCCGGGATGGATATTGTCCTTTGGTGCCACAAAGCATGATTAAATGCTCTCGCGCATGGCAGCCCTGGCGATTCAGTTCATGTCTTCCAATTCACGCGCCGGGCCTCGGCGCGTCAGGGTAAGCTGTCGCCATTGATTGAAACTCTCAACTTCCGGCGCCGGCATGACCAAGTTTCGGCTGATCGCCCTGGCATTGATAGCGGCGGCGGCCCTTGCCTTGTTCGTTTTTGGGCTGTGGCCGTATCTCACGCTTGAATCCCTGAACGCGCGCCAGCAGTCGTTCCAGGCCTACTACGCCGCCCATCCAGGCCAGGCGATCGTTATCTACTTTGCGATTTGCGTCGCGGTCGCGGCACTTTCGGTGCCCGGTGCGACCATCGTGATACTCGCCGGCGGCGCAATGTTCGGGCTGTTCCTCGGCACCCTGATCGTTTCGTTTGCGACGACGATCGGGGCGACGCTTGCCTTCCTTGCTTCGCGCCACCTGCTGCGCGACTGGGTGCGTAAACGTTTCGGGAAAGGGCTGGCCGCAGTCGATGCCGGCGTCGCCAGTGACGGCGCGTATTACCTGCTCACGCTGCGCCTGGGTCCGATGTTTCCCTTTATCCTCGTGAACCTGCTGATGGGACTGACCGCCATGCGCACCTGGACCTATTACTGGGTCAGCCAACTGGGCATGCTGCCCATCACCCTGGCCTTTGTGAATGCGGGGACCCAGCTTGGCCGGATCGAGGCGATGTCGGACCTTGTATCCCCGGCCGTGCTTGCCTCCCTCGCGCTGCTCGCCGTCGTTCCTCTGGCGGGAAAGAAAGTCATGGACTGGATCAGGGCACGAAGGCTGCGTACGCTCAAACCGCCTACGTAAAAGCGCCGCCCCCGCGCCGGGTATGCCAAAATAGCAAGCGCCCCTCAACTCATCCGATTTGGAGACAGCAATGAACGAACACATCACCATCGACACCCCCGACGGCAGTTTCGGCGCCTACGTGGCGAAGCCAGCGGCAGCTTCGGCTCCGGCCATCGTCGTGATCCAGGAGATCTTCGGCATCAATGCCGACTTGCGCGCGACTTGCGACGAGCTGGCGAAGCAAGGCTTCATCGCGATCTGCCCTGACCTGTTCTGGCGCATGCAGCCGGGCGTCGACCTGACCGACCAGAGCGAAGCGGAGTGGAAGAAGGCGGTGGCGTTCTACCAGAAGTTCGACGTCGACAAGGGCGTCGATGATATCGGCGCGGCCCTGAAGGTAGCGCGCGGGTATGCTGGCGCGAACGGCAAGGTCGGCGTGATGGGCTTTTGCCTGGGTGGCTTGATGACCTTCCTGACCGCTGCGCGCAAGGATCCGGATGCGGCGGTGGCCTATTACGGCGGGCGGACCGACCAGTTCGTGGACGAATTCAAGTCCGTTACATGCCCGCTCATGATGCACCTGGGAGAAGCGGACGAATACATTCCGGCGCCGTCGCGCGAGAAGATCGTCGAGGCGGCAGAAGGCAAGGAGAACGTGCAGGTGTTGACGTATCCGGGCCAGAACCACGCGTTCGCGCGGCACAAGGGGGTCCATTACAACCGGGAAGCGGCCGAGTTGGCTAACAAGCGGACCTACGAATTCTTCAAGAAGAACCTGGGCTAAGTGGGTGCAATGGCGGCTCAAGGCAGGACGTAGGTCGGATAAGCGCACCGCGCGGTGAAGCACGGTTTCGAATCGCATGCGATTCGCCTGCGAAACGGCATCCGCTTGCAAGCGGATGCTCCCAGGGCGATAGCATCCGACGAACGCCCCCGCCAGCCCACTGCCTCAGGCCGGAATCAGCGCCGGCTGACGCGGCACGTGCAATGAAAAAAGGACGCCGCGGCGTCCTTTTTCATTGACTCAGACAGGTGCCGAATCAGTTCTTGCAGTGGTTGGCAGCCAGGTAGTCATACGCTGCCTTGGCGCGTACCAGGCCAAAACCGTACTTGACGTCACGCCCTGGGGTGCCCAGATCTTCAGCCGTCGCGCCAAGTGCGGTGCGGATTTGATCCGCGCTGCACATTGGGAAGTAGCTCCAGACCAGTCCCGCTACAGCGGCGACGTGTGGCGTTGCCATCGAGGTTCCGTTGAACCCGGCATAATGATCGCCCCGCACGGTTAGCGTCGCGCTCTGGCCCAGTTGCGCCTTCATCGCCGCGCCTTCCGCTGCCGATGCGGTCATCGACGGGATCGTCGAGCCGGGCGCGCCCAGCGTACCGGCAAAGCTGCCGCCGCCCAGGCTGTTGTACACGATTGCGCCAACACCACCGCTGGCCTCGCAGTTCGCCACCTTGGCACCGAACGAAATGGCGCCGCGCTCGATCAGGCAGACCTTGCCCGCGACTGCCGCGTTAACCGAGGTGCCCAGGCCAAAGTCCGCCAGCGGTGCGGTGCGGGTTGCGCGCGCGGAGAACGTCATCGGGCCAGGGGCGTAGGTAGTCGCGCCGACCTTGAGTTCGGACGCGGTTGCCGTGTTCATCGGCACGGTCGACAGGACGTTCACGCCCGGCGCGGACAGCTCCACCTTCGCGTTGTAGTTCGAGAAGGTCGCCCACTGCTTGTTGCTGTCGAGCGCGCCGACCGACACCACGCTCGCATAGCCTGCCGGCCAGCGCATTGCCGGCGTACCTGCATTGCTTGCCGCGGCGATCGACAGGATACCTTTGGCCGCCAGCGCGTCGAAGGCTGCCTGTTCCGTCATGCTTGGCGCAGGGCCACTCAGCGACATGCTGATGATGTTCGCGCCAGCCGCGGCGCACTTGTTGGCGGCGTCTGCAAGTTCCGACGAATAAGCCCAGCCGGCGGCGCCGAACACCTTCACGATATGCAGTCTCAACTGACTGGCAGGGAGGACGCCAACCACGCCGACGCCGTTGTTGTTCTGCGCAGCGATGGTACCGGCGACGTGCGTGCCGTGGCTGTTCTCATCGGTATTCCACCAGCCAGTGCCCGAATCGTATTCACCGGTAACGGTGCCGTTATTGTTCAGGTCTTCGTGTGCGCGGTCATAGCCCGAGTCGATGATACAGATCGTGCGGTTGCCGGAACGCGATGCGCCATTCGGCAGCTGGTCGGCCTGGACCATGCTGATGCCGTAGGGGACGCGCTGACCGAGGAAATACTCTTTACCCGAGGAAGGGTTCGCCGCCGGGCTCATGTCGATGCCGCCGTCGCCTGCCGCGGCAACCTGCATTTCCATTTCAGGAATGAAGCGCACTGCATCCGCTTCTACATAGGCGATGTTCGGGTCCGTGCGCAGGGCCTCTGCTGCGGCGGCGCTCAGTTCGACCGACATTGCATTCATGCCGCCAATCTTGCGTTTGACGTTGCCGCGCTCACGAATCACCGCAGCGTTCGCTTTATCGGCGGCGCCGGCCTTGAAGCCGACGATAAAACGCGGGGAAGGCGCTGCGCTGGCGCTGCCGGCTGCCATGATGCCTGCGGCTGCGAGTGCGCAGATAAGTGCGACATTGCGCGGGGTGGATACCTTGTGGATATTTGTCTTCATTTGTCTCGTTCCAATTTGTAATTGATATGGCGTCGCGGGTCGCGAACCTATGGCCCGGGGGATGGTCGGGTCATCAATACGCGCAGTTGATGCTATTGGAGCAATAAAATAAAGTCAACAAAAGTTATGAAATTCCAATGTTTTCCAGATATTTTTCGGTGCTGGAAATTCGCCCCCGGTTCGGCCTCCGCCACCGCTGACAACCAGGATTTTGCAGGATGACCGCCAAAGACTGCAAAAGCCGCACAATTGCGCAACCGAACCAGCAAGAAGCCCGATCTCACTTTCTCCTCCGGTCAAGCCAAAATCTGAGGTGCGATGTTGTAAAAACGTCGTGCCCCGCCCTGGCCGCCGACCAGGCGAACAGGCGCACGTACGAGTTCTTCAAGAAGAACTTGGGGTAATTGGATTTTTGGCGGGGGTTCGGCGGATGCGCGCCACCGATAGCCCGCTGCCTCAGAACATCTTGAAGTTCAGCTGCAGCGAAATCCCGCCGTGCAAGCGTTCCTTGTACGTCGGGATGACGGCAAGGTTCGCACCGAACCGGCCATATTCCCAGGTCGCCGCGGGTATCAGCGCCGGAAACCAGCCACCGCCGCGCATGTACGGGTACCCATCGAAGGCCGCCAAAACAGCGCCAAGCTTGACGCCACCGACAGTCCACGGCTGGTAGAACAGCCCGGCGTACCTTGAGTGCTGCCGGTCGCTGTTATAGAACCGGCCAGCCGTCACCGCCATCTCGTCATTGATGTGATACTCGATCCCGACGCCGGGATTGCTGTCGTTGAGGTTCTTCTTGCTATCGAAGTGGTAGGTTGCAAAGCCCGTCGAAAGCCATAGCTCATTGCTGCCGCCTGCCGCTCCGTCTTGTGCCTGGGCCAGGCCGCTCAGCATCAGTGCCATCGCAATGGCGGTCATTTTCTTCATGCGTCAGTCATCGTGGTTTGGGTCAAGCTCGGGGAACATCACTTCGGTATAGCCGAACTGCGAGAAATCCTCGATTCGCATCGGGTACAAGATCCCCATCAGGTGATCGACCTCGTGCTGCACCACGCGCGCATGGAAACCATCGACGTCGCGGTTGATCGGGTTGCCGAACTGGTCGACACCTTCGTAGCGCAGCTTGCTGAAGCGCGGCACCAGGCCACGCAGGCCGGGCACCGACAGGCAGCCTTCGAAGGCATGGTCCTTCTCGTCCGACAGCGGCGTGAGCACGGGGTTGATCAGCACCGTCTCAGGAACTTGCGGCGCATCGGGATAGCGCACGTTCTGCTTGAAGCCGTAGATCACCAGCTGCAGGTTGACGCCGATCTGCGGCGCCGCCAGACCCGCGCCGTTCGCCGCGTGCATGGTGTCGAACATGTCGGCGACCAGCGCCCGCATTTCCGGCGTGTCGAACTCGCGTACCGGCTCGGCCACGCGCAACAGGCGCGGATCGCCCATCTTGAGGATGTCACGGACTGTCATTGTGCGTCCCGCCCTTCGTACAAGTCGTTCAGGAACTGGCGCAGGCCTTCACCGGTTTCCGGATGCTTGAGCCCCATCGCGGTCATGGCCTTCAGGTAGCCCAGCTTGGAACCACAATCATACCGCTGCCCGGCATAATGGTAGGCCAGCACTCGCTCGGCCGCCATCAACGCCGCGATACCGTCGGTCAGCTGGATTTCGCCGCCCGTACCGCTGCCCAGGTTCTCCAGGTATTCGAAGATACGGCCGGTCAGGACGTAACGTCCCACTACGGCCAGTGTCGACGGCGCCACGTCAGGCTGCGGCTTTTCGACAATGCCCGACACCAGTTCAACGCCGGGGCGGTAGGCCGCCGCGCTGACGATGCCGTACTGCTTTGTGTGCTCGCGCGGAACGTCCTGCACCGCCAGGATGCTGCACTTCTCGTAGTCGTACAGATCCGTCATCTGCGCCAGCACCGGCATGTGGCCGGCGCCGGTGTCCATGAAATCGTCCGCCAGCAGCACCGCAAACGGCTCGTCGCCGACCACGGGCCGCGCGCACAGCACCGCATGTCCCAGCCCCAGCGGCTCCGACTGGCGGATGTAGATGCAGGTGATGTTCCTGGGGATGACCTTGCGCACCATGTCGAGCAGCGCGGCCTTGCCGGCCGCTTCCAGTTCCGCTTCCAGCTCGTAGGCCTTGTCGAAGTGGTCCTCGATCGCGCGCTTGTTACGGCCCGTGATGAAGATCATCTCGGTGATGCCAGCAGCGACGGCTTCTTCCACCGCGTACTGGATCAGCGGCTTGTCGACAATCGGCAGCATTTCCTTCGGCTGGGCCTTGGTGGCGGGGAGGAAGCGGCTGCCAAGGCCAGCAACTGGAAAGACTGCTTTTCTGATTCGCTGCATGTAGAGGTGTCCTGGTCTTCGCTTGGTTATTGGTTTGCCGCGCCGTTCACTTCATCGAGCAGTGCCAGCAGCGCGGCTTCGTCCAGCAGCGCAATGCCCAGCTCCTGCGCCTTGGCGAGCTTGCTGCCGGCGTCGGAACCGGCCACCACGTACGAGGTCTTCTTCGATACCGAGCCGGACACCTTGCCGCCCGCCGCTTCGATCATCGCCGCCGCTTCGTCGCGGCTCATGGTCGGCAGCGTGCCGGTCAAAACGAAGGTCTTGCCGGACAGCGGCATGGTGCCTGCGGCCATCGCGTGGCCGCCCTCCTTCCAGGCCAGCCCGGCGGCGCGCAATTGCGCCACCAGCTCGCGGTTCTCCTCGTCCGACAGGAAGGCGCCAATCGAGCGCGCCACAACCGGGCCGACGTCGGGCACATCCAGCAGCTGGATCCCGCTCTCCCAGGTGGCAGCATGCAGCAGTGCGTCGATGCTGCCGAAATGCTGGGCCAGCGCCTTGGCGGTCGATTCGCCCACGTGGCGGATGCCAAGCGAGTAGATGAAGCGCGCCAGCGTAGTCTGCTTCGATTTCTCCAGCGCGTCCAGCACGTTCTGCGCGGACTTGGCGGCCATCCGCTCCAGCGCGCACAGCTTGTCCATGTCGAGGCGGTACAGGTCGGCGGCGGTCTTCACCACGCCCTTGTCCACCAGTTGTTCGATCAGCTGGTCGCCCAGGCCTTCGACGTCGAGCGCGCGGCGCGACACGAAGTGCATCAGGCCGCCCTTGCGCTGCGCGCTGCAATGGGTCCAGCCGCCGGAGCAGCGCGCCACCGCCTCGTCCTCCGGCCTGACGATGGGCGAGCCGCACACCGGGCACGCGGCCGGCATGACGAACTCGCGCGCGTCAAGCGGCCGGCGTTCCGGCACGTGCGCCACCACTTCGGGAATCACATCCCCGGCGCGGCGCACGATGACGGTGTCGCCGATGCGGATGTCCTTGCGGCGTACTTCGTCTTCGTTGTGCAGGGTGGCGTTGGTGACCGTGACGCCGCCGACGAACACCGGCACCAGCCGCGCCACCGGCGTAATCGCGCCGGTGCGTCCCACCTGCACCTCGATGTCCTGCACCTGGGTCAGCGCTTCCTCGGCCGGGAACTTGTGGGCCAGCGCAAAGCGCGGCGCGCGCGAGACGAAGCCCAGCTGCTGCTGGTCCTCGACGCTGTTGACCTTGTACACGACGCCGTCGATTTCATACGGCAGCGCGTTGCGGCGCGCACCGACACCGCGGTAGAACCCCAGCAGGCCTTCGGCGCCGGTGACGACGGCGCGTTCGGCGCATACCGGCAAGCCAAGCGCCTGGTACCAGTCCAGCAGTTTCGAATGGGAGTCGGGCATGGCCGCGCCTTCCAGCGCGCCGATACCGTAGGCAAAGAAGCGCAGCGTGCGCTGAGAGGTGATGCGCGAGTCGAGCTGGCGCAGGCTGCCCGCCGCCGCATTGCGCGGGTTGGCGAATTCCTTCTGGCCGGCGTCGCGCTGGCGCGCATTGAGTTTGGCGAAGTCCGCCTTGTACATCAGCACTTCGCCGCGCACTTCGAGCACCGACGGCACCTTGTCGCCGTGCAGTCGGAGCGGAATCGCGCGGATGGTGCGGATATTGGCGGTGACGTCTTCGCCGGTGGCGCCGTCGCCGCGCGTGGCGGCCTGCACGAACAGGCCGTCCTCGAAGCGCAGGCTGATGGCCAGCCCGTCGAACTTGAGTTCGGCCGCATACTCGGCCTGCACCGCGCCCAGGCCTTCGCGCGCGCGGCGGTCGAAGTTCTCGACATCCTCGTCGGAAAAGCCGTTGTTCAGCGACAGCATCGGCACCGTGTGCGTCACCTGCCTGAACTCGGGGATCGGGGCTGCGCCCACGCGGTAGGTCGGCGAATCGACCGACACCGCTTCGGGATGCGCCGCTTCCAGTTCCTGCAGTTCGCGGAACAGCTTGTCGTACTCGGCGTCGGGGATCGTCGGCGCGTCCTGTACGTGATAGGCGAAGATATGGCGGTTCAGTTCACTGGCCAGCCACTTCATTCGCTCCAGGTGGTCGCTCGCTGCTACTTTCGTCACGGTGCCCCTTGCGCTCAGCTGAACAGGCGCATCGCGCGCGGCGAACCGGCCGGGATGTCGGCCGCTTCCATCTCCTGGTAAAACTCCAGCACCTGGCCGTTGATCTCGCCCAGTGCGGCGTCGGTCAGCGGCTGGTCGTAGTCGTCGACGATGGTGGCGTCCAGGCGCTCGACCAGCTGTTTGGCGCAGGCGACCATGGCGCCGAAGCCGTCGCGCACGGGCGCCACGCATGGCACGTCGAGCAGCAGGGTCAGGCGCGAGGTGGTGTCGGCGCCCAGCGTCACGTTGGTCGACAGCGTGAACAGGATACCGCCCTCGCCGTCCGGCATGGCGAAGCGGCCGTCGGGGCGCACGTCGAAGCCCTGCTTTTCCAGCGCGCCGATCAGGGTGGCGATGGCCCACGGGGCGCCGTTGCACATAAGGTTCACGCCCAATTGCGCGTCATGGCCCGATACGAAGCGGTGCAAGGTGCGCGATTCGCCCATGACTTCGATCATGTCCGGGATTTCCGGCTCGGCGCCGATGTCGTCGGCCAGGGCGCGCAGGCGCGTGACCAGTTCGGAGTATTCGAGTTCGTTCAGCGCGGTGGTGCGGCTGGCCATCTGCACGCCGGCCTGCAGCTTGGTGTACACGCCGCCGTGGGTGATCGGTTCCCAGTCGCCGTTGACGTGCAGGCCGATGAAGTGCACCGGCTTGTTGCCGACGTGGCGCAGGGTTTGCAGCACCGGCAGGATCTTGTCGCCACGGACGGCGATCTCCAGCGCCAGCGGGATCAGGCAGTCGATCAGCGGGTCGACCAGGGTGTTGGCCAGTTCGGCCGCCGGGGTCAGGCCATCGGCGCCGACCGGCATGGCGGCTGGTCCGGCCGGCGCAAGGTCATCGTGCGCAGCGCCGCCAGCGCCCGCGGCGTCGATACCGACGCCAGGAATCGGGTTCAGGCCAAGGTCGAAGCTCGGTTCCTGGCGCGGCTCGCCGGAACGCATCAGGACGTCGTCGTGGTCGGATGCGAAGGCCCGTTCCACGGTCCTCTTCGCCTTGTACTCCTGCCATTTGTTATAGGTGAATACACCAGCGACGAAAACGCCGGCGGCGCCAAGCAAGCTAATTTGTAGATCGGTCATGCTGCATGTGCCTTTGTAGCGAGATTCGCGGCAGCGTCAACGCCATCTGCCGTGCAAAAAATTCTGTTCATGTGCGTGTCCTTTTCCGGGTTTCCCGCGAGGGTAACATGCCGGCTCCCGCCATGGCGGCACAGGAAGCATGGGAGCGGCCACCTTCAGAAGGACTATTATGATACCAACATCATTGGCCTTGCGCCATGCCGCGGCAGCCGGGCGCCGGCTTATGCGGGAGCCAGTTCGGGGAACTCGGCGCCGACCGATTCCATGTCCACCGCCACGATGCGCGAGACGCCCTGCTCCTGCATCGTCACGCCGATCAGCTGGTGGGCCATCTCCATCGCGATCTTGTTGTGCGAGATGAACAGGAACTGGGTATGGTCGGACATGCGCTTGACCATGCGGCAGAAGCGCTCGGTGTTGGCGTCGTCCAGCGGCGCGTCCACCTCGTCCAGCAGGCAGAACGGCGCCGGGTTCAGGCGGAACATCGAGAACACCAGCGCGGTCGCCGTCAGCGCTTTTTCGCCGCCCGACAGCAGGTGGATGGTGGCGTTCTTCTTGCCCGGCGGCTGGGCCATGACCTGCACGCCCGAGTCGAGGATTTCGTCCCCGGTCATCACCAGCTTGGCGTTGCCGCCGCCGAACAGGATCGGGAACAGCTCCGAGAAATGCTGGTTGACCCGGTCGAAGGTGTCCTGCAGCAGGTCGCGCGTCTCCTTATCGATCTTGTGGATCGCGTCTTCCAGGGTGGTGATCGCCGCGACCAGGTCGGCGTTCTGCGAGTCGAGGAAGTTCTTGCGTTCGGAGGCCTGCGCCAGTTCGTCCAGCGCCGCCAGGTTGACCGCGCCCAGCGCCGCGATGGCGTTGGTCAGGCGAGTCACCTCGCCCTGCAGGTAGGACGGCTTCATGTCCGGGTGGAGCTTTTCGGACAGCGCGGCTTCGTCGGCCTGGGTGGCGGCCAGCGCTTCGGCGAACTGCTCCTGGTTGAGGCGAGCGGCCTGCTCCTTCAGTTGCATCTCGGTGATCTTGTCGCGCTGCGGCTGCAGGCTGCGTTCGGCCTGCATGCGCGAGTCTTCCGCATGGCGCAATTGCTGGGTGATCTGGTCCAGTTCATGGCGCGCATCGGCCAGCGCGCGCTCCTGGCTGGTGCGGCGGTCCAGCAGGTCCTGCAGGCCATCGCTGGCGGCGCCCGATTCGAGCGACTCCAGCTCCTGCTGGCCCACCTCGATGCTTTCGCCGACCTGCGAGGCCTGCTGGGTGGCGGTGGCGATGTTGCGGCGCAGTTCCTCGATCTTGCTGCGCTGTGACTTCTCGGCGAACTGCGCTTCCTGCGCCGCGCGTTCCATCTCGCGCAGCTGCTGGCGCGCGTCCGCCAGCGCCTGTTCCTTTTCGAGAAAGAC
>NZ_QYUP01000067.1 GCF_003590855.1 Massilia cavernae | reverse complement strand
GAAGCGCGCAGGCCGCGCTGCACCAGGTGCTGGTGGATCGCCGACGTCGCCAGCAGGGCGGGAATCGCCACCTGCGCGGCCGACACGTTGCGGTCCGAGATGATCAGGATGTTGTGGCCGGACTTGACCGCGTCGACGGCTTCCGCGCACAGCGAGGCCAGCGACGCTTCCACGCCTTCATTACCCCACGAGATCGGGTAGCAGATATTCAGCTCGTACGACTTGAACTTGCCGCCGGTGTGCTGGCTGATGCCGCGCAGGCGCGCCATGTCGTTGAAGCCCAGCACTGGCTGCGACACCTCGAGGCGCATCGGCGGGTTGACGTTGTTGGTGTCGAGCAGGTTAGGCTTGGGACCGATGAAGGACACCAGCGACATCACCATCGCTTCGCGGATCGGGTCGATCGGCGGGTTGGTCACCTGCGCGAACAGCTGCTTGAAGTAGTTATACAGCGGCTTGAGCTTGTTCGAGGTGACGGCCAGCGGCGAGTCGTTGCCCATCGAGCCGGTGGCTTCCTCGCCCAGCAGCGCCATCGGCGCCAGCAGGAACTTCAGGTCTTCCTGGGTGTAGCCGAACGCCTGCTGGCGGTCCAGCACCGAGGCGCCGGCTTTTTCGCCCTGCGCGTCCTTGCCGCGGTTGTGCGCCAGCTGGCTTTCGTGCAGTTTCAGTTCGCCCAGCTTGATGCGCACGGAGTTGATCCACGCCTTGTACGGCTTGGCGTTGGCGTAGGTGTCCTTCAGTTCCTTGTCATCGATGATGCGGCCCGCTTCCAGGTCGATCAGGAACATCTTGCCCGGCTGGAGGCGCCATTTCTGGATGATCTTCGATTCCGGGATCGGCAGCACGCCAGATTCGGACGCCATCACCACCAGGTCGTCGTCGGTGACGATGTAGCGCGCCGGACGCAGGCCGTTGCGGTCCAGGGTGCCGCCGATGTGGCGGCCGTCGGTGAAGGCCATCGCGGCAGGGCCGTCCCACGGCTCCATCATCGAGGCGTAGTACTCGTAGAAGGCCTTGCGGTTGTCATCCATCATGGTGTGGTTTTCCCAGGCTTCCGGGATCATCATCATCATGGCCTGGGCGATCGGGTAGCCCGACATGATCAGCAGTTCAAGCGCGTTGTCGAAGCAGGCGGTGTCGGACTGGCCTTCGTAAATCAGCGGGAACAGCTTCTGCAGGTCTTCGCCCAGCACGGCGGACTTCATCACGCCTTCGCGCGCGCGCATCCAGTTGAAGTTGCCCTTCACGGTGTTGATCTCGCCGTTGTGGGCGATCAGGCGGTAAGGGTGGGACAGCGGCCACTCGGGGAAGGTGTTGGTCGAGAAGCGCTGGTGCACCAGCGCCAGCGCGGAGACGCAGCGCGGGTCCTGCAGGTCCTTGTAATAGACGCCCACCTGGTCGGCCAGCAGCAGGCCCTTGTACACGATGGTGCGCGCCGACATCGACGGCACGAAGAATTCCTTGCCGTGGTTGAGCTTGAGCGCCTGGATCGCGTGGCCGGACGACTTGCGGATCACGTACAGCTTACGTTCCAGCGCGTCGGTCACCATGATGTCGGGGCCGCGGCCGATGAAGATCTGGCGGATCACCGGCTCCTTGGCGCGCACGGTTGGCGACATCGGCATCGTTTCGTCGACCGGCACGTTGCGCCAGCCGAGGACCACCTGGCCTTCGATGCGCACGGCGCGCTCGATTTCCTGTTCGCAGGCGATGCGCGAGGCGTTTTCCTTCGGCAGGAACACCATGCCGACGCCGTACTCGCCCGGAGGCGGCAGTTCGACGCCCTGTTTCGCCATCTCGTCGCGGAAGTACTGGTCCGGGATCTGGATCAGGACGCCGGCGCCGTCGCCCATCAGGGCATCCGCGCCGACCGCGCCGCGGTGGTCGAGGTTTTTCAGGATCAGCAAGCCTTGTTCGATGATCGAATGGCTCTTGTTGCCCTTGATGTGGGCGATGAAACCGACACCGCAGGCATCGTGTTCGTTGGACGGATCGTAGAGACCTTGGGCAATCATGAGCAAACTCCGCAGCTTTTATAGGGTTGAGGGACTAGATTAGTGCAACGCACAAAAACCTGTCAACCAGAACAATTAGGGTCGGAGTCGAATTAATCTGTCGCGTGTCGCTTTAAAAATTAAATGGGGACATAGTCAGGCGCTTTCTATAGTTACCCGGGCTTGCGCTTCTTGCAAGCGAAAAAGCGGCCTTCCTGAACTGAATTCCAAAAGTTGGACACCAGCTTTTTGGGGTTTTCATGGCGAAGTACAACGAGCAGGTCAAGATCGCAGTCGTACAGCGGTATCATCGAATGACGGAAAAACCGTAGCGAATGGGTCCCCTTATGTCACACGACGATTTGCAGAGCATTGCCGAATACATCATGCCGTCGTTTCCGGCGCGCGCTTCGGATCTCGGATTTCTTTTTGGGACCCGCCATGGCGTACCGGAGTTTTGCGAGGTGGCGCATGGACTCTGGCAGAACGGCATGTTCAGCCGTCTGTTGGTATCTGGTGGACGGACAGGGGCCTCGCCGCTGGCAGAGGCAGACATGATCGCTGAGCGACTGGTCGGGCTCGGGCTACCTGAAACCGTTCTCATTCTGGAGACTGCAGCAACGAATACAGGCGAGAACGTACGGTTCGGCCGGGCCAGGGTGGCTGAGATGATGGACCTCGCTGCAATTCGAAGTGTCGTCGTCATTGGGAAAATATGCTCGACCCGGCGCTACCTGATGACTTTGCAGAGACATTGGCCTGGTTTGAGCTTGTCGGTTTGCCCTGTCAACTATTTTTGTGTTCCTGCCGAGCGCTGGCATGAACATGAGGAATTTCGAGCCCGCGTGCTCAGCGAATTCGCCAAGATCCCGCGTTACCTGGCCGAAGGCTTCCTGGAAGAGATCAACGGGTGCCCGGCATACCCGCAATGGGCGCAGATTAAATCCGTAGCACAGATGACTGCTTTGGGTCGATAACAGTCGTACGGAGCCACGGTCTGCAGCCCGGCACCTATCGGGCAGTTGGTTTTTTTGCCAGCTTGCGCTGCAGCGTGCGGCGATGCATGTTCAATGCGCGCGTGGTCGACGAAATGTTGCCTTGGTGTTCGGCGAGAACCCGCTGGATATGTTCCCATTCCAGCCGGTCTACTGTCAGGGGCACCGGCGGGCTCGCGGCTTCGACCATTTCCCCCACTTTCTGCATTGGCCTTTAACGCCGAGAGAATAGAATCGACATTCGCGGGTTTTGCCAGGTAATCATCTGCGCCGAGCTTGATTGCCTGGACTGTCGTCGCAATGCTGGCGTAATCGAAAGCGATGGATGCCGCCGCGTGCAGCGCTTGCTCTCCCGTATGCGCGACGGTGGTGTCGAAACCGCGCCGTGGAACCATGGTCGACAATGGCTGTCGAACCTGGATGAAACTGGTTTACCGCTACCGCGTCAAGTCGCTGACCGGCTTGCTGAACAAGCAGGCACGGGCAGTGAACTTCGTCTGGAACTATTGCAACGAGAGGCAAAAGGACGCGCTGCGGTTCGGTCGCCGCTGGCATACCGGATTCGACCTGATCAAGCTCACCACCGGATGCAGCAAGGAGCTTGGCCTTCACTCGGGTACAGTCAACGACGTATGCCAGCAGTACGCCAGGTCGCGCTCCCAGTCGCGCCGGCCCTACCTTCGCTATCGCGGCAGGAAGACCTTGGGCTGGGTACCGTTGAAAGGGCGTGAACTGAAACGCGAAGGAAATGCCTTCCGCTTCGCCGACAATACCTTCCGCGTGTTCCATTCGCGCGCGCTGCCCGAGGGAAAAATCACCGACGGGACCAACTTCTCGCGCGACCGGCGCGGCAACTGGTTCCTCAATATCGTCCTTGAAGTACCGGCGCCGCCTGTCCGCTTGCCGGTGCGCGGTGTGGGAATCGACCTTGGACTGAAAGATCTGGCCACACTGAGCGATGGCAGCCGCATCGCTGCGCCTCAGATCTACCGTGCCAACGAGGCGGCGCTGGCGGTGGCTCAGCGCGCCCGCAAGAAGAAGCGGGTCGCGGCGCTCCACGCCCAGATTTCCAATCGCCGCCGCCATTACCTGCACACATGCACCAGCGCCATCGTCGGCGCGTTCGACTACATTGTGGTCGGCAATATCAATGCAGCGGCGCTCGCCAAAACCAGCATGGCGAAGTCCGTCTACGATGTCGGCTTGTCGTCCTTCCGCGCACAACTGGCATACAAGGCTGTTAAGCATGGCGCCTGGTTTGAAGAAGTGAACGAAAGCTTTTCCACCCAGATCTGCTCGGATTGCGGCGCTATTCCCGATTCGAGGCCGAGAAGTATCGCAGACCTTGGAAGCATGTTCACAGAACATGCGAAAGAATGGCGCTGTTGTGATTGCGGAGCGGTACATGAAGCTACCTGATGCTGTAAGCCGGGCTCATCGTGGCATATATCACGGTGCTGTTCCACCTGGCGCGCAAGGCCGGATCTGGAAAGGGCGCACAGCCTGCCTATCCGGTCCCCGGTCTGCCTGCCGCGCAATCACAACTGCTTAATTTCTAGGAAATGCACGATGCCCGAACGGTCTCAACCCGGCGCCTGGCTGCCGTTGGTGTTCCTCGCACTGATGGGGTTCGTACCGTGTATTCTGGGGCAAGGCACGGGCGCTCAGTTACTCATGACGAAGCACGCCGGTGAATTTATCGGGCTAACGCGCGGCGCGGCGCATCGTACGGTGCGCCGTCATTGCATACGCAGACATAGACTTGTCGCTGTCGTAAAACGGGTCGTTCGTGTACGCGCCGCGAACTTGTGGCGCGCGAGGTTTCCAATGCCATCAACAGGAGCGTCAAATAATGAAAAAACTTAACGTATTTCTGGCCGCCACATTGATTGCTGCTAGCACTTCAACCATCGCACATCCCGACAAGAAGGGTGAGAAGTCGATGGACATGAAAATGCTGGATGCAAATGGTGACGGGATGATCTCCAAAGACGAGTTCATGAAACATCATGAAATGATGTGGGACAAGATGAAGAAGAATCCTTCTGGAATGGTGGATATGAAAGAGATGGAAATGATGCACAAGGAAAAGCACGGCGCGAAGAAAGACGCCAAGACCAAGTAAGCAGCGTGCTGCGCCCCCGCTGGATTCCTGCTGTTTTTTCAGGTCGCATAGCTCCTATCGAGGGCGCTTGCTGGTCCTGCCGGCGTTTCACTACGCTCCGGCCGGCGCCGTCTTGAACGGCCTGCCCCGCTTGGCGGGCAATACCTGCCGCTTCGCCTTGTTTTGTAGCTGGGTCTTGAAGGCATCCGATCCGAGGGGCCACCCTTTCAGTACCGCCTGCTCGATCGCGGACAGCTCGTCCGGCGTCAGCGCATGCTGGGCAAGCTCGATGTAGGCGGCCTCGCGCTGGAACGGCGTGTTTCCGAGGCCCCAGTACAGCGCGTGGTCCATGATCAGCGGCTCCTGGCGGATGCCGGCGTGGTGCGCATAGCTCGACCAGCGGTAATCGGCGGGGTTAGCCACCATGCCGGCGCGGACCGGGTTGAACTCCACGTAGCGGCTGCACATCATGAAGTACTGCTCGGGATCGATCAGCGAGGTCTTGAAGCGGCCACGGAACAGGCCGCCGAGGCGCTGGTATTTGTGGTTGAACCAGGGAACGTAGTAGCGGCCGAGGCGCTGCATCATGCGGGCCAGGCCTCCCTCGGTCGAGGGTGTGGCGAGCAGGTGCAGGTGGGTCGGCATCAGCACGTAGGCATGCACGGCTACCTTGAATTCGCGGGCGCTGTCCTTCAGCCAGCCGAGGAAGCGCTGGTAGTCTTCCTCGTCGCGGAAGATGAGCTGGCGGTCGTTGCCTTCCTGGATGATGTGGTGCGGGTGGTGAGGCAGGACGAGACGCGGGAGGCGGGCCATGAATCGAAGCGAATGAATGCGAAGGCAATCATTCTAGCGCAATTGCTGCACTCTGTCCCTATTTGATGGGAACAGCGGTTTTTTGCGAAGCCACTGTGTCCCTTTTTATTACTGCTCCCCTGAGGGAGTGAAGCCCCCCATTCCCGCGCATCCTGCGCGGGAATGGGGTTTCCTGCCTTAGTAACGCCCGTCGAAACCGAAGATCGGTTTGCGCGTGCGCCATTTGCCGTCGGTGAAGTCGGGGAAGTCCAGGGTCTGGAAACCCTGGGCGATCGACTGTTCGGACAGCGGCGTGATGGCGCTCCACGTGATGGCATCGTAGATATCGATCGGCATTGGCGCCTGCGCCTTCAGCGCTTCGATAAACGCATGGATCACGAAGAAGTCCATGCCGCCGTGGCCCGCGCCGGCAGCCTTCTCGGCATGTGCGCGCCACAGCGGATGCTCGAACTTGTCCTGGTAGGCCTTGAAGTCCTCCCACTGGTGCGGCTTGCTCACGCCTTCGATATGGATGGAGTGGTTCAGGTCCATCCACAGCCCGTCCGTGCCCTGCACCCGGAAGCCCAGCGAATACGGGCGCGGCAGCGATGTGTCGTGCTGCAGCAGGATGGTCTCGCCGTTCTCGCACGACAGCGTGGTCGTGACGATGTCGCCCAGCTTGAACTTCGCCTTGGCGTTGGGGTGGCTGGCGCCGCCCGGCTGCTTGACGATGTAATCGTGCAGGCCGCGCGCCTTGCTGGCGAAGGCGTTGATGCGCGTGAAGCAGTTGCCGCGGTTGATGTTGGTGTACATCGCGCACGGGCCGATGCCGTGGCTTGGATACAGCTCGCCATTGCGCTGCACCGAGTGGTCGGTGCGCCACTTGGCTTCCGACCAGCCCTTGGCGCCGAATTCGACGCCGCCGCCGACCGCCTGGCGCGGATCGCCGCCATTGAGCTTCACCGCGCGCAGGTCGTGCTGGTAGCCGCCCTGCAGGTGCACCAGTTCGCCGAACAGGCCGGCACGCACCATCTGCAGCACAGCCAGCACGTCGCGCCGGTAGCATACGTTCTCCAGCAGCATGTACGGAGTACCTGTCTTGCGCTGGGTATTGAGCACATCCCAGTGATCCTGCAGCGTGACGCCGGCTACCACTTCGCAGCCGACCGCCACCTTGGCCTGCATCGCGTCGATGGCCATCTTCGCATGCAGTTCCCATGGTGTGGCAATGATCACGCCATCCAGTTTTGCCGTATCGAGCATGCGGCGGTAGGCGTGGGGATCGCGGTCCTCGCCAAAGGTTTGCGGGCGCGGCTTGCCCGCTTTTTCCACCTGGGCCAGTGCACGGCCCAGCATGATCGGTTCAATGTCGCACAGTGCAGCGACTTCCACATCGTCGCGGCGCACCAGTTCGCGCAGCAGCACCTGGCCGCGCATGCCGGTGCCGATCATGCCGATGCGCAGGCGCTCTTTACTGCCGGCCGCGTGGGCCGCCGGCAGCATCAGGCCGCCGGCCAGCGTGGCGCCGGCGCTGAGGAAGGTACGTCGATTTAATTGCTTGTCCATCAGTTCTTGCCTCGGAAGTTATAGTCGAGATAGTAGCGGATTACCAGAATTTGTAGCTCGCCGAGAGCGCAACCTGGCGGCCGAACAGGTTCTGGCTGTGGTTGTAGCCTTCCCAGCCGTTCGGGTCGTAGTAGGGCTTCTTGTCCAGCAGGTTTTTCACGTTCAGGCCCAGGTCCAGGTGCTTGATCGGTTTCCAGCTGAGCGCCAGGTTGACCGTGGTGTACGACGGCGCGCCGCCGCACAGCTCCGTCGGCAGCGATACGCCAGCGGCCTTGCAGTTCTCCGGCGTGTTGTCCGCGTCGTAGCTGCCATAGGCCCACTTGGTCTTGCCCGAGTAGTTGACGAACACGCTCGTGACAAAATTGCGGTAGCTCCAGTCGGCGTTGAAGGTCCCGCGCAAACGCGGCGAGTCGTAGTAGCCGACATTGTTACCCGAGAAGCCGGTGCCGTCGTCGCTGTTGTAGGTTTCGCGATTGCGGATCGTGACCGACGCGCCGGTGCCCAGCTTGCCCATCTCACCGAGCGAGAAGCGGGTGCGCGCGTCGATGTCGAAGCCGTCGATGAGGGTGCGGCCACGGTTCGAGTACGAGTTGATCAGGCCGCCCAGATTGCCGACCGAGTATTTCGGGATGCCGGCCGCGCACGCTGCCGCGTTGGCCGGATTGGCGCACATGGTGGCGACCGCTGCCATGTTGCCACGGTCGGCGTCGGTGAGGTCGTTGCGGATAGCGCTTTGGGTGCCGGCCAGCGTCGGGCCGTGCTTGTCCACCAGCAGCCTGAACAGCTCGTTGAAGTCCTGGCGCACGATCTCATCGCGGCGGTACACGAACCAGTAGTCCAGCGAGATGCTGACGTCCCGCGCCGGCTGCAGCACGATGCCGGCGGTCGAGATCTTGGCCTTTTCCGGCCGCAGCGCCTGGTTTGGCGGAGTCAGGCCGCCGACCGTCGTCGAACAGTTCGAATTCAACAGGGACTTGCCCAGCTCGGCCTCGGTCGCGGTGACCGATTTCATCAGCGTGCGCGCGATCGCGTTGGTCTCATCGCAGCGCACCGTGTCGCGGATGCCGCCGACCTGCGCGAAGACGCCGCCGGTGCCGGATTCCGCCAGGTTTGGCGCGCGGAAGCCTTCGGAGTAGGTGCCGCGCACCAGCAGGTTAGGACGCGCGCGCCATTGCACACCGATCTTCGGCGCCAGGTTGGCCGCGAAGTGCGGGTATTTGTCCAGGCGGGCGGCGGCATTGAGCTCCAGCTTGTCGGTGACCGGCACCACCACTTCGCCGAACAGCGCGGCGATCGTGCGCTGGCCGTCGAACCATGAGCCGCCCTGCTGGGTGATCAGGCCATTGGCCGCGTCGGCGTTGCCGGGCGTCTCGAAGCTTTCGCGCATCAGGCTGGTGCCGAAGGCGGCGCGCACCTCGCGCTCGCCCAGCTTGAACAGGGTGCCCTCGGTCTTGGCGTCCCAGGTAGTCAGCTTGGTCCAGGACTGGATGTCGAAGGTCGGATAGGCCTCGCGCAGCAGCGCGGCGTTGGCCTCGCTGATCTCGCCGAACTTGTAGGCCGGATTGTCGGAGATGTAGGTGCGTCCGGTGACCGGGTCCTTGGTGAACGGACCGAACGCCTTTTCGAATCCCTTGGTGTTGATGTTGACCGTCTGGAACAGCGTCGAGTGGCTGCCCGCCACGCCCAGCGCGGTCTCGAAGTCCCAGCCGCCGTACAGATTGCCGCGCACGCCGGCCACCACGCGATAGCTGTCGTCCTCATTTTGCTGGCCGAAGTGGCCGACCGCATCCTGCATCAGGTAGGTCAGTCCCGCGGCTCCGCCCATCTTGGCGGCCATGTCCGGGTCCAGCTTGCCTTTCAGGTAGGCGTTGTTGGGGCCCAGGTAGGGTTGGCTGAAGGTATTCAGCCTGGTGCCGGTGTTGCGCGCGAACCAGTTGTTGGTTGCGCCGCTGTTGAAGGCGCGCGGGCCGTTCTCGCCACGCATCTTGATATGCGTGTAAGCGGCTTCCGCGAAGCCTTCCAGGTCGTCGCCCAGTTTCATGCGGCCGCTGAGGAAGCCGGTGACGCGGTCCGACGTCGGCCCGGTGTCCAGCGCATAGGGCAGGGTGTTCCAGATGCAGCGGCTACCCGACGCCTCGGTGATGCTGGTGGTGCAACCGCTCACTGCACGCTGGGTGCGCGCGTTGTTATTGGCCTTGTCAAAAACGAAGAAGGTACCCGGGTTGAGCACACCTGGTTCGCTCCCGGTCCCGATGCGGAAGTTGCGGACGAAAGACGGGTTGTTGACATAGAAGTGATCGGGCCGCTTCAGGTAAGTGTCGGCCAGCGCGATGCGGTCGCGCTGGTAGACGTTCACCGAGCCATACACGTTGTAGCCGTCCTTTCCAAGGTCGCCCTTGCCGTACAGCAGGCTGCCTTGGCGCTCGCCATAGGATTTCACGCTGGTCGAGAAGTCGGCGTTGGCGCGGGCTTCCAGCCCCTGGTAGTTCTTTTTCGTGATCACGTTGATCACACCGGCGACCGCATCCGAACCATACACCGCCGATGCGCCGTCGGTCAGGATTTCCATGCGCTCGATTGCCGCGGCAGGGATCGAGTCGATATTGACGAACATGGTCTGGAAACCGGCAGGCGCGCCATAGAACGACAGGCGGCGGCCATTCAGCAGCACCAGCGTGCCTTGCGCGCCGAGGCCGCGCAGGTTGGCCTGCGAGCCGCCGTCGGAGCCGGTAAACATCGAGCGGAAGTCCTGCTGGGCAGGGCGCGCGGCCGGCAGGTTGTCGAGTACCTGCAGCAGCGTGCGGGCGCCCATGTTCTCGATCTGCTTCGCGTCGATGATCTGCACCGGCGACGCGGTTTCGGCATTGATGCGTTTCAGGCTGGAGCCGGTCACTTCGACGCGGATCAGCTTTTCGCCCTTCTCGGCCGTCGCGGCCTTCTCGGTCGTTTCGACCGCCTGGCCGGCAGCAAGCGCTCCCGATGCCAGTCCCACCGCCGCCATCGCGGCTATCAGTTTCTTCAATTGCACAATCGTCTCCTTGGGTAAGTGATGGTCGACAGCCGCCGCCACCGGGTTCGTTTTTCTGGTCGTAAGCTTGCAAGCGTCCCTCCCCGGTCCGAAGAGGGGAACGCAATGTGTGTGAGATATGGGTCGGTCAGCGCAGCCGGACGGTGGCGCTCCCTGTGCCCAGCAGGACCGCGTTGGCCCAGTTGCCGCAAACCTGGGCGGGCCGGGCGCCGCGCGCACCCAGGGTCCGCAGGCTAAGTTGCCGCAAGCCGCGCACGTCGATTTCCGGCTTGACGACGGCAGGCGCCGTGACCAGGCCGCTGTCGTACAGCAGCTTGTCGCCGCTCCAGACCTGGAACTGCAGGCCCCCGGCCTCGCGGCAGCTGTCGTCCACGCCGAGGTCGGCGCGCAGCAGGTTCCAGTCCCCGCCCAGCTCCAGGTCGATGCGGCTGGCCGGACCGACGCCAAGGCCCTTGCGGAACCACAGCCCGTTCATGCGCATCTCCTTGCCCTTGCCTGCCGGCCGGTCGCGTGCGACGGTCTTGGGCAGGGGCAGTTCCGACAGGTAGCGCTGCAGTTCGGGGCCGTCCGCCACCTGCCGTTCCAGGATCCGGAATTCCGACAGCGTGACTGGCGCCACTTCGCTTGCCACCGCCGCGTTGACGGGGATTGCCGCCGCGCCAGGCTGGGCTGCCGTCACCATCGGATCGGTGCTGGCGGCTGCATCGCCGGACGGGTTCTGCGTGCTCAGCACACGGAAACGCAGCAGGCGGCCGGCCGTCGGCGTGAAGCTGATGGCCTGCGTTCCCTGCTCCAGCTTCAGGCGGCCGCGGTGCACGGGTGCGCCCCAGTCGCCGTTGTTGTCGCCGATGTAGATTTCATAATCGCGGACCTGGCCATGCTTCCAGTTCGCGTCGCTGCGCGGGGCCAGTTCGATGCCGTCGACCAGGCGGCGCTCGGTAAAGCCCACCACCCATTCATGCGGACCGCTACGCATGGCCTGGCTGCGTACGGTGCGGAACCAGGTCGCGGCATTGCCGTCGAAAGCGTTTTCCAGCGGATGGCCCGCCTCTTCGGCAGGGCGGTTCACCACCATCATCGCATCGGCGGGCAGGGCGCGGCCCGGTACCGGCGCTGCCGGGAAGATGCCGTCGGCCTGCGCCACCATGGCCGCGGCTTGCACGTCGATGACGAGCGGCTGGCGGATATCCTGCTTGGCGGTCTTGACGTGCAGCGTGCCCTGGCGGTCGGCGGCGTCGAAGTACCAGCCTTCGGCCGCGGCGTCGATCGCGGCGCGGTCCGCCAGCTCCGGCAGGGCCTGGCCGCGAGCACGCACAGCGGCAGGGCGCTGGCGCATCAGCATGCGCAGGGCGTTGGCGCGGCGCTGTTCCTGCCCGGCGTAGCTGCCGTTCACCGCGCCGATGTCGACCTGCACCTTGCCGTCGCCGGCCTGCATGCGGATCACTTGCTGGCTGAAGGCGCCGCCCTGGTACTTGCGCGTTTCGCCGTCGTCTTCATACAGCGTGAACTCGGACTGGCCGTGCGGGTAGAGGTCGAGCGTGAGCTGGTCCTTCGGCTTTTCGCCGTCGTACAGCACTTCCGGATACATCGGCAGGATGCTGCCGGCACGGACGAACACCGGCAGCTTGTCGAGCGTGACCTGGAGGTCGATGTCGCGCCCGCCCTTGCCGGCCGTGGCCTGGCGGCCGTCCCAGTAGTCGAACCACAGGCCTTGCGGCAGGTGGATGTTCTTGCGCCAGCCCTGGGTGACGGCCTGGCTGCGGTACACCGGCGCGACCAGCAGGTCGCGGCCCAGCAGGAACTGGTATTTGTACGCTTCGGTCCAGGCGGCCGGGTCGGCCGGATGGTCCCACATCAGGCCGCGCACCAGCGGCGCGCCGCTTTGCTCGGCTTCGCGCGCCAGCGTATACATGTAGGGCGTCAGGCGCAGCTTGAGCTTCAGGTAGCGGCGGTTGATGCTGCGGTAGGGCTCATCGAACCACCATGGATGCTTGCGCGCGGTGGCGGACCAGCCGGACATGCCCATCAGGACAGGCGTGAAGCTTTTCCATTGCATGTCGCGGGTGAAGGTTTCGGGGCTGCCGCCGAAGATGGCGTCGACGTCGCCGGTCGCGTAAGCCTGTCCGGACAGGCCGGACCCGATCAGCGTCGGGATATGCCAGCGGATATAGTCCCAGCTGGCGCTCTGGTCGCCGGTCCAGGTGACGGCGTAGCGCTGGGTGCCGGCCCAGCCCATCACGGTCCAGATGAAGGGACGGCTGTCCGAGTTGTCCATGATGCCGTCGTAGGCCGACTTGTTCGCGTCCAGCGAGAACTGGTAGCCTTTGCCGGTCCATGCCACGTCCAGCTTCTGCGCGCGGCTGCCGGCCGTACCCACTTCCCACTTGATCTTGTCGACGCCGTTCTCGGTCCACAGGCCGGTGCGGAAGCCATGCTTGGCCAGGCCCTGCACCGTTTCCGGCAGCGAGGTGTAGCCGCAGCCATAACCGTCGTTCGGAAGAATCCAGCCGCCGGGCATGTCGTGTTCGCGGTATTTTTGGGCAATGCTGTAGATCGAATCGGGCGTCTTGCCGGTCGGGCCGTCGCTCCAGCCCTTCGGCACCGTGCCCGGCTTCTTCACGTTGTCGCCATCGTTGTAGCAGTCGGCGTCGCCATACTCGAGGGCCCAGCGCGGCAGCATGCGCGCGCGCCCCGTCCATTCCGTATAGCGGGCCAGCACGTCACGCACGTCCTTGCCGACAAAATAGTAGGCGTCGAAACGGTTTTCCGCATGCTGCAGCGTCACCTGCTCGTTCTCGCGCAGGTCGTAGTTGCCGTCGGCCCAGGTATTGCGCAGCATGCCCCAGCCGCGCGAGCTCATCAGGAAAGGCGCCGGGTTCGGGCGGTCGCCTTCTTCCCAGCCGCCGGAATAGGACACCGGCAGCTGCTTGCCCTTGAATTCGAAGCGCCCGTTCTGCTGGCCGCCGCCGAAAAAGCGCTCGTCCTTGTCGCTCGACAGGATCTGCACGCTTTGCTTCGCCGCCAGTTCCAGCGGCTGCACTTCGCGCCACAGCGCCTGGGTTTCACCGGCGCGGTACAGGCTGAAGCGCAGCGGCTTGCGCTCGATGCGCAAACTGAGCGCCGGCGTGCTGATCAGGATATGGCCGGCTTGCTCGCTCACGCTGTGTTCTACTGTAGCGGCAGGCGCGCCTACGACGATCGCCGCGGCCTTGTCGCCCGCGTCTGTCAGCGCGCCCGCGGGGCCGGCCCAGATGCGCAGCACGTCGGTACGCAGCAGGCTGACACGCACCTTCGCGCCGGTGTCGGTCACCAGGTCCCAGTGCTGGCCGGCGCCGCTGGCGGCAGTGGCGGCGCCCATGCTGCGCAAGTTGCCCACCGGGGCAGCGTGCAGCGGCGCGCTGGCCAGGATCGAAAGGCACAACAGGCTGCCGGCGGTGAAGGCGTGTACTCGTTTCATGGGGAAATGAATTTGCGTTTTGATTCATATACTTTAGGAACAAAAACAAAGATCGTCAATAAAAAGTAAGTTTCAGCGAGAAATTCCGTTAGAAAAGGAGAAATTTCCGCCTTTTTTCTTTCGATTGCTGCTTTTTTCAGCTTGGAATCTTTCGAAAATGTCGCAAAAACGGTACATGCCGTGCCGCCGACGCGCAGGAATGTCGTGCTTTCTGCACGCTTTAACTTTCATTTGTCTTTCGTGTTTGACTTTTCGAAATTAAATCCTTATGCTTTAAAACAAACGACAACCACACTTTTCTTTCGATGACTACCCTTCTCCAGCGTGACCCGCAAGCCTGGCGCGATATCGGCGGCCTAGATACCGCCGAAGAAATCGTCCACCAACCCGCCCTCTGGCGCGAGCTGTCCGCACTTTTACAGTCCAGCGATGCCCGCGTTTCGGCTTTCCTCGGCGACTGCCTGAGCGATCCGCGCCAGCGCGTCATCCTGACCGGCGCCGGCAGCTCGGCCTATGTCGGCGAAATCGTGGCGGACGAATTGAACGCCGCCTGGCCGGCGCAGGTGCGCGCCGTCGCCACCACCAGCCTGCTGACCCACCCCGAGCTGTACCTGGAAACGGACGCACCGACCCTGCTGGTCTCGTTCGCCCGCAGCGGCAACAGCCCGGAAAGCCTGGCGGCGGTCTCGCTGCTGCGCGCCACCATGCGCGACGCCCGCTTCCTGAATATCACCTGCAATGCCGAAGGCCAGCTGGCCCGGCAAGGCGAGCACGACAGCCGGACCTGCACCCTGCTGATGCCGGCGGCCAGTTGCGACCGCGGCTTCGCCATGACCAGCAGCTTCAGCTGCATGCTGCTTGCCTCCCTGTGCGTACTGGGCAAGGACAACGGCGCCGAGCGCCTTTCCGTGCTGGCCGGCCTGGCCGAGCAGGCGCTGCGCGACTGGTCGGCGCCGGTGGCGGCGCTGGCCGCGGAGCCGGTGGCGCGCGTTGTCTACCTTGGCAGTGGCCCGCTGGAAGCCCTGGCACGCGAAGCTGCGCTGAAAATCCTGGAACTGACCGGCGGCCGCGTGCTGGCCATGGCCAACACCGCCCTCGGTTTCCGCCACGGCCCGAAGTCGGCCTTGAACGGCGACTCGCTGGTGATCATGTTCCGCAGCAGGAAAGAGCTGGCCCGCCGTTACGAAGACGACCTGCTGCAGGAACTGCTGCGCGACAAAGTGGCAGGACGCTGCGTGACCGTAGGCATGGGCGGCGAGCTCGATTCCGGTGCGCCGCTGTGGCCGGATAGCTGGCTCGCGCCCCTGTGGCTGCTGATGGCCCAGCAGTTTGCGCTGCACAAGTCGGCCGCCCTGGGCCTGCGTCCCGATAACCCTTTCGCCGACGGCACCGTGAACCGGGTCGTTCAAGGCGTCACCATCTATCCCCATGACGAATCCTGAACACCGCGGCTACCACGGCATCGATATCGGCGGCAGCAAGATCGAGCTGGCCGCCTTCACCGACAGCGGCGCCGCGCTGGAGGAAGCCTTCCGCGAACGGATCGCCACGCCGGGCACCGACTTTGCCGCCTTCGTCCAGGCCATCGTCGACCTGGTGGCGCGCGCCGACGCCGCGCTCGGCATGCGCGCCCCGGTCGGCATCGGCCTGCCCGGCGTGACCGACAGCGCCAGCGGGCGCCAGTTGAGTTCCAACGTCCCGGCCCTGAACGGCCGGCTGGCGGCCGCGGCCCTGCAGCAAGCCTTGCAGCGTCCTGTCGTCATCGGCAATGACTGCCAGTGCTTCGCGTTGTCCGAGGCCCAGGGTGGCGCGGCCGCAGGCCAGCCCACCATGTTCGGCGTCATCCTCGGCACCGGCGCCGGCGGCGGCTACTGCGTCGACGGCCGCCTGCTGCGCGGCCTGAACGGCGTGGCCGGCGAATGGGGCCACTGGACGGTTCCGGCGACGCTGCTGGCCCAGCACGGCCTGCCGCTGCATGACTGCCCCTGCGGCAAAACCGGCTGCCTCGAACGCTATGTTTCCGGCCCCGGCATGAGCAAGCTGCACGTCCACTTCGGCGGCGACGGCGTCGAACCGCTGGCCATCGTGGCGCGCGCCAACATGGGCGACGCCATTGCCGAACGCACCGTCGCGGTCCACCTCGACCTGCTGGGCCATGCGCTGGCCGGCCTGGTGCTGGCGGTCGATCCGCACGCGCTCGTGCTGGGCGGCGGCCTGTCCCATCTGCCGCACCTGTATGCAAAGCTGCCCGACGCCGTGCGCCGCCACCTGTTCCTCGGCGTGCAAGTGCCGCCTATCCTGCCGCCGCGCTTCGGCGACGCCGGCGGCGCGCGTGGCGCAGCACTCCTCGCAAGACAAACCACTACTGCCTGAAGACCATGAACTCGCCCGCATCCCTCTCCCCCATCCAGCAGGTCGTGAAAGCCCATCGCCGCGGCGAACCGGTCGGCCTGTACAGCGTCTGCTGCAGCCATCCGATCGTGCTGAGCGCAGCCATGCGCGTGGCCGCCGCCTACGGCACGCTGCTGCTGGTGGAAGCGACCTCCAACCAGGTCGACCAGTTCGGCGGCTACACCGGCATGACTCCGGCCGCTTTCCGCGACTACGTGCAGCAGATGGCGCGCGAGCAGGGCGTCCCCCTCACGCAGCTGGTGCTGGGCGGCGACCATCTGGGCCCGAACGCATGGCAGGGGCTGGATGCGGCGACCGCCATGCAGCATGCCGAAACCCTGATCGCCGCGTATGCCGCGGCGGGCTTCCACAAGATCCACCTCGATTGCAGCATGCGTTGCGCAGACGACCCGGCCCAGCTGAGCGACGAGACCGTGGCTGCGCGCTCGGCGCGCCTGGCCATCGTCGCCGAAGCGGCCGCCGCCGGCGCCGGACTGCCGCCGCCCGTGTATGTGATCGGCACCGAAGTGCCGGTGCCGGGCGGCGAAGCGTCGCTGGCCCAGGCCGGCGCCGTGACCGCGCCGGAGGCCGCCGGCCGCACGCTAAGCGTGCACCGGCGCGCCTTCGCCGAGCTCGGCCTGCACGACGCCTGGAAGCGCGTGCTGGCGATGGTGGTGCAGCCGGGCGTGGACTTCGACCACAGCCACATCCAGCATTACGACGCCACCCAGGCCGCCGCGCTGTCGGCCTTCGTCGCGGGCCAGCCCGGCCTGGTGTTCGAAGCCCACTCCACCGACTACCAGCGCGAATCGGCGCTGCATGAGATGGTGCGCGACCATTTCGCAATCCTGAAGGTCGGCCCCGCCGCCACCTTCGCCCTGCGCGAAGGCCTGGCCGCCCTGTGCCGGATCGAGGACGAGCTGGTGCCCGCCGACCAGGCGTCGCACCTGATGCGCGTGCTGGACGAGGTCATGGTGGCCAAGCCGCAGCACTGGCGCAAGCACTACCTGGGCAGCAGCGAAGAGCAGCGCCTGATGCGCCACTACGGCTTGAGCGACCGCTGCCGCTACTACTGGGGCGAGCCGCCGGTGGCAGCCGCCGTCGACAAGCTGTTCGCCAACCTCGATGCGCGCGAGATCCCGCTGCCGGTGCTGAGCCAGCACTTGCCCGAGCAGTACCTCGACGTACTCCAGGGCCAGCTGGGCACCAGTGCGCGCGAACTGCTCGAACACAAGGTCGGCCGCGTGCTGGCCCAGTATGCGCGGGCTTGCCAGCGCAACACCGCTCCGGCCACGGCTGGCGCCGAAGCATCGATCTGTTAAGCTCGACACTTTTTTTATTGTCGACCGAGCCCAACATGCGAAATACCAGCCAACGCCGCGAATCCATCCTGCAAGTGCTTGTCCAACAGGGCTCGGTCCAGGTGACCGACCTGGTGGACCTGTTCGGGGTGTCCGCAGTCACGATCCGCAGCGACCTGAGCGCGCTCGAAAGCCAGGGCCTGGCCACCCGCAGCCACGGCGGCGCCGTCCTCACGCGCACGCCGCCGACCGAGCACAACATCCGCCAGAAGGATTCCATCAACCAGCAGCAGAAGGAACGCATCGGCGCCGTCGCCGCGCGCCTGGTGCAGCCGGGCGACAACATCATCATCGACTCCGGCACCACCACCATCTCGCTGGCGCGCCACTTGCGCGACGCCGACCAGGTGACGGTCATGACCAATGGCCTGAACATCGCGTGGGAACTGGCCGACGCGCCCGGCGTCGACCTGATCCTGACCGGCGGGCTGCTGCGCAAGGAGTCGCTGTCGATCCAGGGCACTCAGGCCGAGGCCTGCCTGCAGGCCTACAACTTCGACAAACTCTTCCTCGGCGTGGACGGCTGCGACCTGCAGTTCGGCGTGACCACCCACCACGAGGCGGAAGCGAGCCTGAACCACAAGATGGTCGAGCGCGCCAAGAAGATCATCGTCCTGACGGACGCTTCCAAATTCGGCCGTGTCAGCCTGCACCGCATCGTGCAGCTGGACCGGGTCCATACCATCATCACCGATGCCAGCATCAGCCCCGAGTACCGCGAGGGGCTGCTCAAGCTGGGCATCGAACTTATCATCGCGGACTAGAACGTGCTTAGCGGCAGAATCCTTACCCCCACCGGCTGGATCACAGGCAGTATCGATTTCAGCGAACGTATCACCCGGATCCAGGAAGGGCCTGTCGCCGACAGCACGCTGACGATCCTGCCCGGCTTTATCGACCTGCACGTGCACGGCGCCTCCGGCGTCGACATCATGGAAGGCGGCATGGCCGGCGCCACGGTGGCCCGCACCCACGCGCGTCACGGCACCACGGCCCTGCTGGGCACCACCCTGACGGCGAAGGAGGACTCCATCCGCCGCGCGCTGGCCGGCCTGGCCGGCGTCATCGCCGAACGCCCCAGCGGCGGCGCGCGCATGCTCGGGGTGCACCTGGAAGGGCCTTTCCTCAACCTGAACCGCCTCGGCGCCCAGCCGCCGGACGTGATCGACGCCAGCCTGGCGCTGGTGCAGAGCTTCCATGCCACCGCCCCGATCCGCGTGCTGACCCTGGCGCCCGAAGTGGGCGGCCACCTGGCGCTGATCCCCCAGCTCAAGGCCATGGGTATCCGGGTCCAGATCGGCCACAGCGCCGGCAGTTACGAAGACGGCGTCGCCGCGCTTGCCGCCGGCGTGGCCGGCTTCACCCACCTGTTCAATGGCATGACGGGCATGAACCACTACCAGCCCGGCATGGTGGGCGCGGCCCTCGCCCATGCCGAATATGCGGAAGTGATCCCCGACCTGCAGCACGTGCATCCGGGCGCGCTGCGCGTCGCCCTGCGCGCCATCCCGCGCCTGTATGGCGTGACCGATGCCACCGCCGCCACCGGCATGCCGAACGGCGAGTATGCGCTCGGCAGCCAGCGCGTGTTCAAATGCCTGGGCTGCGTGCGGCTCGCCACCGGCTCGCTGGCCGGCAGCGTGCTGACGATGGACCAGGCCCTGCGCAATTTCGTCGGCCTCGGCCTCGACCTGGCCGACGCCTCCAACCGCCTGTCGCTCAACCCGGCCGACTACCTCGGCGAAACGGAGCGCGGCCGGCTGGCGCCCGGCGCCTGGGCCGACATCGTCGTCCTCGACCAAGCCTTGCAACCGGTGGCCGTCTTCGTCGAAGGCGAAGCCATCAACCTTTCCACCCGCTAGTCCCTGGAGTCCCCGATGCACGCCACCACCCCGCTCGTCCCCGGAGCCTCGACGCAAGCCGAACCCGTTTGGCAGATGCGCTACCTGCTGTTCATCGCCGGCATGGGCGGCCTGCTGTACGGGATCGACGTCGGCATCATCGCAGGCGCCTTGCCCTACCTGGAATCGACCGCCTCGCTGGCGTGGAAGCTCAGCACCCAGCAACTGGGCTTCATCGTGGCGGCCGTGCTGCTCGGCTCCGTGCTGTCTTCGCTGTTCGCCGGCGCGCTGGCCGACGTGATCGGGCGGCGCTGGGCGATGGTGCTGTCCGGCGCCCTGTTCACGCTCAGCATCCCGCTGATCGCCCTGTCCGACGGCTACCTGCCGCTGCTGCTGGGGCGCCTGCTGCAAGGCGTCAGCGGCGGCCTGATCGGGGTGGTGGTCCCCTTGTACCTGGCCGAATGCCTGCACGCCAAGCACCGCGGCCGCGGCGCGGCCCTGTTCCAGCTGCTGCTGACGATCGGCCTGGTGGCCGCCGCCCTGATCGGCCTGGTGCAGGCGCACTCGGTGGACGCGGCCACCGAGGCGGCCAAGTCCCTGCCCGAGGCCGCGCGCGGCGCCGCCGTGTTCGCGGCCAAGGACGATGCCTGGCGCAGCATCTTCTGGATGTGCCTGACGCCTGGCCTGGTATTTACGATCGGAAGCCTGCTGTTGGCGGAATCGCCGCGCTGGCTGGTGCAGCGCGGCCGCATCGATGCGGCGCGCCGTGCCCTGCTGCGCACCCGCGCGGCGGACGAAGCGGACGCCGAACTGCGCAGCATGCAGCAGGTGCACGTCGCCGCACGCGGCGCGCGCCGGGTCGCCGGCGATCCGTTGCTTAGCCGACGCTATGTCCTGCCCTTCCTGCTGGCCTGCCTGATCCTGGCCTGCACCCAGGCCACCGGCATCAATTCCGTGCTGGCCTACGCGGTCAACATCCTGAACCAGGCCGGCCTGCCGGGCAAGACGGCGAACATGGCCGACGTGACGCTCAAGGTACTGAACGCCGTCATGACGGTGGTGGCGGTAGTGCTGGTCGACCGCAAGGGCCGCAAGTTCCTGCTCATGCTGGGCAGCGGCGGCATCGTGGTGGCGCTGCTGGCGGCCGGCCTGCTGTTCAACAGCGCTGAAAGCGGGCAGCGCGACGTGCGCGCCGCCGTCGCCGCCCAGGTCCGCGCAGACGGACTGGCCTTGCGGCTGGACGACGCGACCCTGCTGGCGCTGGGCCAGCAGCCCGGCGGCCCGGCGATGCAGCTGACGCTGGCCTACTCCTACGGCGAGTTCACCAATGTCCAGACCCGCCGCACCGATGAACCAGGACTGCCGCTGCTGCAGGTGGCGCGCGCCGACACGGTGCAGGCCGACAGCGTGATCGGCGCCTTCTTCCGCCGCCTGCACCTGAATCCATTTGCCGACCCGGCCGCCGCGAGCGATGCGCCGCTGCGCATCGAGAAGGCGCAGCTGGGCGTGGTGCCGTCAGCCACCCATGGCTGGCAGGTGGCGCTGGCCTTGTGCCTGTTCGTCGCCAGCTTCGCGGTCGGCCCCGGCGTGTGCGTGTGGCTGGCCCTGACCGAATTGATGCCGACCCGGATCCGTTCCAACGGCATGAGCGTGGCCCTGCTGGTCAACCAGTTCGTATCGACGCTGATCGCCGCCGTGTTCCTGCCGACCGTGGGCCTGCATGGCTATGCGACCATGTTCTTCTTCTGGGCCGGCTGCACCGTGGTCTACTTCCTGACTGCGACCTTCCTGCTGCCGGAAACCAAGGGCAAGACGCTGGAAGAGATCGAGGCGCATTTCGCGCGATAGCATCCTGCCGGGCGTAGCTGCCCGGCAGCGGCCGTGGTTCAGGAAAGATTGAACCCGGCCGACAGGCTATAACCCTCACCGTACGCGCTGCGCAGCGGCAGGTCCTGGCCCAGCCCCTGGCGCGCCTTCTTGCGCAGGCGGTAGACCAGCATGTCGACGCGGCGGCTGGCATCGGGGTCGTCGCCGCCCATGCCGGCCACGATCACCTGGCGCGGCACCGGGCGGGTGTTCATGGTCAGCAGGTGCAGGAAGTTGCACTCTTTTTCGGTCAGGTCGATGACCGACCCCATCAGCTCGAGCTGGCGCGCGCTGATGCGCAAGGTCCACTTGCTGACGGCAGGGCTAGGCTCGTGCGGGCGCACGCGGCGGTCCAGCGCCTCGATGTGGGCCGCCAGTTCGGGGAACTTGATCGGTTTGGTGAGGTAATGGTCGGCGCCCAGGCGCAGGCCCAGGATGCGGCTGTCGAAGGCGACACGGCCGGTCAGCACCAGCAGCCCGATTTCGGGGTAGAGCTGGCGCATGCGCGGTATGACGTTGAAGCCGTCTTCGTCAGGCAGGCCCAGGTCCAGGACGACGACGGCGTGCGGATTGCGGGTCAGCGCCGCCCACATCTCGGACGCGGTCGTGGCGACCTCGACCTGATGATCGAGTCCGACCAGGAACTCGGCCATGTCGGCGGCGTAATCGACGTTGTCTTCAACGATAAGAATTTGCGTCATGCGTGCGCCATTTTTATTAAGTGATCTCACTACTATTGTTGCGTCCAGCCGGGCGCTGACATTTCGTCGAGCGGGCGATTATCACTGTTGGTCTTTCCACGCGCAACCTTTTTCCCGACACCTTGAAGCGGCAGCCATAAGCGGAATTCCGCGCCACGGTTGTCGAGGTTGCGCACGCTCAGGCTGCCTCCATGCACGTCCACCACCGAGCGCGCCATGTACAGGCCCAGGCCGGAACCGGGGCGGCTGCCCGCGTTGCTGCCGCGGTAAAACCTGTCGAAGATCCGGCCGGTCTCGGCGGTCGGCACCCCAGGGCCATGGTCGCGCACCAGCAGCTCGATGCCATCGGCCGTTTGGGCGCCAGCCAGTTCTATAACGGAATCTTCGGGAGAATATTGAACTGCGTTTTCCACCAGCACCCTGATGGCGAGGCGAAGGCCGTCCGGCGCGCAGCGGATGGCGCCGGGCAGGCCGTCGCCGCTGACGGTGGCGCTGCGCCCCGCCGCACGCGCGATGCCGGCGCCTTCCTCGAGCAGGCGGCGCGGTTCGGCGTGGTTGTCGCGCGGCTTGTGGCCGGTTGAGGCGATGCGGTCCGGCGACAGGTACTGGTCGAGCATGGCCGCCATGCGGTCGACCGCCATCGCGATCTTGCGGTAGCGCTGGCGGGTCGGCTCGTCGGCGTCGGCGCCGGTCGCTTCGAGGCGCTGGATGGCGCCGTCGATGGTCGACAGTGGCGTGCGGAATTCGTGGTTGAGCATGCTGGCAAAGCTGCGCTGGCCCGCTTCGACAGCGCGCTGGGCGCTGAGGTCGCGGATGGTGCCGACCAGGCGGTGCGGCTCGCCCTGGTCGTCCAGCACCAGCATCGAGGTCACTTCCACCGGGGTCGAGGTGTCGCCGTCGCCGCGCGGCAGTTCGAATTCGCGCACCAGCCGCAGGCGCGATTGGTCGCCTTCGGCGAAACGGCGCAGGCGCTCGGCCAGGCCGCCGCACAGCTCGGCCAGCGGGCCGTCGCCGCCATGGGCGAGCTGGTCATGGAAATCGGGGAGGGCGTAGCCAAGCTGGACGCCGGCGTGCGGGCTGATGTAGCCCGGCAGGCCGGTGGCGCAGTCGACGATCCATGCGACGTCGCCGCGCAGTTCGGCGATGGTGCGGAAGTGATCGGCGAGATTGCTGCTGCTCATCGGTGGTCGATTCTGATGAAAACGACCAAGTATAAGCGCGATATTGCCATATTGCATATACCGCTATTCAATTTGTACCGATTCCATGCAGGGCGCATAAAACGCCCGGCACAGCAGCGGCGCCTACTCTTCCAGTGGTGCGAAAATCGCCTGCAAGTCTTCCTGCGTCAGCGCCAGCTTGTGCGACTCGCCGTCGGCCAGGATCGATTGCGCCAGGTCCGACTTCTTCTGCTGCAGCAGCTGGATCTTTTCTTCCAGCGTGCCCTTGGCGATCAGCTTGTAGACGAACACCGGCTTGTCCTGCCCGATGCGCCAGGCGCGGTCGGTGGCCTGGTTCTCGGCCGCCGGGTTCCACCACGGGTCGTAGTGGATCACGGTATCGGCCGCGGTCAGGTTGAGGCCGACGCCGCCCGCCTTCAGGCTGATCAGGAAGATCGGCACCGCGCCCTGCTGGAACGCGGCCACCTGTGCCGCGCGGTCGCGGGTTTCGCCGGTCAGCAGCGCGTACGGGATGCGGCGCGCATCCAGTTCGGCCTGGATCAGCTCGAGCATGCTGGTGAACTGCGAGAACACCAGGATCTTGCGGCCTTCTTCGAGCAGGTCGTCGACCATCTGCATCAGGTCGATCAGCTTGGCCGAGCCGCTGTCCTTCTTGCGCGACGGCAGCGCCTTGACCAGGCGCGGGT
The DNA here is from genome assembly GCF_003590855.1 of Massilia cavernae. Classification (GTDB taxonomy): domain Bacteria; phylum Pseudomonadota; class Gammaproteobacteria; order Burkholderiales; family Burkholderiaceae_D; genus Telluria_A; species Telluria_A cavernae. The sequence goes on along the minus strand of NZ_QYUP01000067.1, from coordinate 13,367 downwards.
CGCAGCAGACCTGGCGCAGCTTGAGCAGCGCTTCCAGGATGACGATCTGGCTGCGCGCGACGCCCTTCTTGTCGATCTCGTCGCGCACCTTCTTGTCCATCGCCAGGCGCACGGTTTCGTACAGGTCGCGCTGGCCGCCCGTCAGTTCCACCTTGCGCACCATCTCGGTCTTGGACGGCAGCTCCTTGGCCACGTTGTCCTTGGTCCGGCGCAGCAGGAAGGGGCGGATGCGGCGGTTCAGCAGCACCCGGCGCAGCGGGTCGTCCTGGCGCTCGATCGGATGGCGGAACTGGGCGTTGAAGGTCTTTTCGTCGCCCAGCAGGCCCGGCAGCAGGAAGTGGAACTGCGACCACAGCTCGCCCAGGTGGTTCTCGAGCGGCGTGCCGGACAGGCACAGGCGGTGGTTGGCCTTCAGCAGGCCGGCGCTCTGGGCCGCCTTGGAGCGGGTGTTCTTGATGTAGTGCGACTCGTCCAGGATGACCAGGTGGTATTCGTGCTTGTGCAGCTCCTCCTCGTCGCGCGGCAGCAGCGCGTAGGTGGTCAGCACCAGGTCGTAGCCGTCGATCTTGTCGAACAGGTCCATGCGCTCCTTGCCTTGCAACAGCAGCACGCGCAGGCCGGGCGCGAAGCGGGCGGCTTCTTCCTGCCAGTTGGTCATCAGGCTGGTCGGCGCGATCACCAGCGCCGGCTTGCTCATGCGACCGGATTCCTTTTCGACCAGGATGTGGGCCAGCGTCTGCACCGTCTTGCCCAGGCCCATGTCGTCGGCCAGGATGCCGGCCAAGTTGTATTCGCGCAGGAACTGCATCCAGGCCAGGCCGTCGGCCTGGTAGTCGCGCAGGGTGGCTTGCAGGCCGGCCGGGGTCGGCACCTTCTGCACCGAGCCGAACTGGCTGAGCTTGCGGCCGGTTTCGCGCAGCTGCTCGCCGCCGGTCCAGCGCAGCTCGGTGCCGCGGGCCAGCTCGTCCAGGCGCGCCGCGTCCAGCGTCGACAGGCGGATCCTGCCCTTGATCTTGTCGTTGAAATACAGCTCGCCCAGGGTGGCGAGGATAGGCTTGAGCCGGCCCCAGGGCAGCGCCACGCGCACGCCGTCGGGCAGGGTGGCCAGCATCTGGTCGATGTCGGCGTGGGCGGCCAGCACATCCGGGTCGAAATCGCTCGGCGCGCTGCGGATCAGCTGCACCAGCACCGGCAGCAGCGGCACCCGCTTCTGGTTGACCACGATGCCCAGTTCCAGTTCGAACCAGGCGTTGCCGGCTTCGGCCGGTTCGTCGATGTCGGCATACCAGTCGTCCACCCCGACCACGTCATAGCGGTACTTGGGCGACTTGATCACCTGCCAGCCGTGCTCGGCCAGGCCTTCCAGGTCGGCGGCGGCGAAGCGCAGCCAGTGCGCCTGGCTGCCCTGCTGCAGCGCGCCGGCCAGGCCGTTCAAAGGCGCCGTGGCGGGCTTGCGGAAGCCAAGGCCGGACAGTTCGGCCAGCGCATCGGTTTCCGCCGCGGTGTTGCGCGAAATGATTTCAGTGACGTCGTCCAGCTGGCGCACCACGCGCTGGGCCGGGTCGAACGACACCCGCTCGCCGTCGTAATCGTAGGACAGCACGGCGATGTCGTGCCAGCGTTGGGTGGCGCCGTCCGGCAGCTGCACGCTGTCGAGCAGCAGTACGGGGCGCGGCTTGACGTCGTCGCGCAGGCGCTGGGTCAGCGGCTGCGGCAGCGGCATCAGCTGCTGCAGGCCATGCGCCAGCAGCAGCTGCGACACGCGTTTCTTGTCGCTGCCGGACAGGGCCGGGGCTTGCGCCACCAGCGCCTGCAGGTCGGCCAGCGAAATGTCGACGCCGCCGCGGTTCAGCGCCAGCGGCCCGCACGACAGGTTGTCGATATACCACGGCGGATCGGTCGGCAGCATGTAGTCGATCTGGTCGGCGGCGGTATGGGTGGCGCCGCCGGCCGGCTGGACCTGCCAGCCGAGGCGGGCGGTACGGCCCTCGTCGCGCCACACCAGGTTCGCTTCGCGCACCGGGCCCGCCTTGAGCGGGTAGACCAGGCCGTTGGCCATGTCCTGCCAGGAATTCGCCCACAGCAGTTTGTCTTGTTCCAGCAACATTTGCAGGAGGATGGCGCCGACCTTGCCCTTCGGCTCGGTGGCGCCGCCGCCGGCCGAGGCCGCGCCGCTGCGCATCGCAATGAAGAAGCGCACAAGGTCTTCGTCGTCGCCCTGCAGGTAGGCCGGCGGGGCCGACAGCAGGGAAAATACTTCGCTGACCGGACTGGCCGCGGCCACGTCGCCGGCCGGGCGCAGGCGCGCCTTGCACAGGCACAGGGCGACATGGCGGCCGCCGCTGGTGGGCGCGAGTACATACACGAAGCGGTACTGGGTCAGCTTCGGATCCTTGATTTCGGCGCTCAGCTGGGGCTGAGGGTGGGCAGCCGCCTCGACGCGCTGCAGCCAGCTCGCCACCGGCGCGGGCAGGTTGGTCGCGGGGTTCGCGGGCGTTGCGCGGGGCGCCGCCGTCGATACTTCGCGGTGTTCTTCGCGCGTGAATTCCATCGTGTCTAGTGTTCTGTAAGTGCGGTATTAAAAACCATAACAGCCGATATTATCCGACTTCAGCCATGTCGTGGTCTGTTCTCTTTCACACCTATAATCCCTGGTGCCGGCAATTCTTTGCCATTCATCAAGTTCATGTTAATTGAAAAACGGAAGCGTCGCTTGCTCTCCTGGCAACTCTGCACACGCACCGGGTACTGTCAAGACTGGCACATTCTTTCCGATTGCGTATCATTCCGTGCTTGACTCACCTGGATCGACCCCATGCTGCCTTCTATCGAACAACGCCTCGCCCTTGAACTTGCCGCCAAACCGGTGCAGGTTGCCGCCGCCATCGCCCTGCTGGACGAAGGCGCAACCGTCCCCTTCATCGCACGTTACCGCAAGGAAGCGACCGGCGGCCTGGACGACATCCAGCTGCGCCTGCTCGAAGAGCGCCTGCGCTACCTGCGCGAACTGGAAGACCGCCGCGCCACGATCGTGGCGTCCATCGTCGAACAGGGCAAGATGACCCCGGCGCTGATGGAAGCCATCGCCATGGCCGAGGACAAGACCCGGCTGGAAGACCTGTACCTGCCGTACAAGCAGAAGCGCCGCACCAAGGCCCAGATCGCCATCGAGGCAGGGCTGGCGCCGCTGGCCGATGCGCTGCTGGCCGATCCGGCCCTGAATCCCGAGACCGAGGCGGGCAAGTTCCTGCGCGAAGCCTTCACCACTGCCGACGGCAACAACCCGGGCGTGGCGGACGCCAAGGCGGCGCTGGACGGCGCGCGCCAGATCCTGATGGAACGCTTTGCCGAGGACGCGGCCCTGCTGCAGTCGCTGCGCGAATACGTGCAGGAGCACGGCGTGGTCGACTCGAAGGTCGTCGAAGGCAAGCAGGACGAGGGCGAGAAGTTCGCCGACTACTTCGACTACTCCGAAAACATTTCCACGGTGCCGTCGCACCGCGCCCTGGCGCTGCTGCGCGGCCGCCGCGAAGGCGTGCTGGACGTCACCCTGCGCCTCGACACCGAGCTTGAGAAGCCGAAGTGGGACGCGCCGCACAACCCCTGCGAAGGCCGCATCGCCGCCGCCGCCGGCATCAAGAACCTGGGCCGCCCCGCCGACAAGTGGCTGGCCGACACGGCGCGCTGGACCTGGCGCGTGAAGAGCTTCATGCACCTCGAAACCGAACTGATGGGCGCGCTGCGCGAGAAGGCCGAGCTGGACGCGATCAACGTGTTCGCCCGCAACCTGAAGGCGCTGCTGCTGGCCGCGCCGGCCGGTCCGCGCGCCACCATGGGCCTCGATCCCGGCCTGCGCACCGGCGTCAAGGTGGCGGTGGTGGACGCCACCGGCAAGGTGGTCGACACCGCGGTGATCTACCCGCACCAGCCGAGGAACGACTGGGACGGCTCGCTGCACGTACTGGGCGCGCTGGCTGCGAAGCACAATGTCTCGCTGATCTCGATCGGCAATGGCACCGCCTCGCGCGAAACCGACAAGCTGGCGCAGGACCTGATCAAGCAGCGCGCGGAACTGAAGCTGACCAAGATCGTCGTGTCGGAAGCGGGAGCGTCGGTGTATTCGGCGTCCGAATTCGCCTCGCGCGAGCTGCCGGACATGGACGTATCGCTGCGCGGCGCCGTGTCGATCGCGCGCCGCCTGCAGGATCCGCTGGCGGAACTGGTGAAGATCGATCCGAAGTCGATCGGCGTGGGCCAGTACCAGCACGACGTGTCGCAGACCCAGCTGGCCCGTTCGCTGGACGCGGTAGTCGAGGACTGCGTGAATGCGGTGGGCGTGGACGTGAATACCGCGTCGGCGCCGCTGCTGGCACGCGTGTCGGGACTCTCCGCCAGTGTGGCGCAGGCGATCGTCAGCTACCGCGACTTGAAGGGTGCCTTCACCTCGCGCGCCGCGCTGAAATCGGTGCCGCGCCTGGGCGACAAGACCTTCGAACAGGCGGCCGGCTTCCTGCGCGTGATGAACGGCGAGAACCCGCTGGATGCGTCGGCGGTGCACCCGGAATCTTATCCGGTGGTCGAGAAGATCCTGGCCGATATCAAAAAGGACATGAAGGCGCTGATCGGCGACGCCTCGCTGCTGAAGACGCTGCAGCCGGCGCGCTACGCGGACGAGAAGTTCGGCGTGCCGACCATCAGCGACATCATCAAGGAACTGGAAAAGCCGGGCCGCGACCCGCGGCCGGAGTTCACCACCGCCACCTTCAAGGAAGGGGTGGAGGAGATCGGCGACCTGCGCCCGGACATGATCCTGGAGGGCGTGGTGACCAACGTAGCGGCGTTCGGCGCCTTCGTCGACATCGGCGTCCACCAGGACGGGCTGGTGCACATTTCAGCGCTGTCGAATACCTTCGTCAAGGATCCGCATACGGTGGTGAAGGCGGGCCAGGTGGTGCGCGTGAAGGTGCTGGAAGTGGACGCCAAGCGCAAACGCATCGCGCTGACCATGCGCCTGACCGACAGCGCGCCGCAAGCCGGATCGAAGCCGGAACAGCGCGGCGACCGCACCGACGGCAAGCGCCTGGCGCAGCACCAGAACAAGCAGCCGGCGCCGATGGCCGGCAGCATGGCGGCGGCGTTTGCAAAACTCAAAAGCTGAAAACGATAACGGTAGGGCGGATAAGGGCAAAGCCCGCATCCGCCGTTTTCGGCTACGTAGCCCGCACACGTCCGGCGGATGCGCGCAAGCGCTTATCCGCCCTACGGTGGTGTCGCGGAAGCCACGTGCGTCAATTTCTTATAAAATGTCGCCATCCATTCATTTTTCACCCTGAGGCAGCCATGAGCGACGTACAAACCTGGATCAAAGAGACCGTGACCAACACCCCCGTGGTGCTGTTCATGAAAGGGACCGCGCAGTTCCCGCAATGCGGCTTTTCCGGCCGCGCCATCCAGATCCTGAAGGCCTGCGGCGTCGAGAACATCGCCACCGTCAACGTGCTGGAAGATCCTGAAGTCCGCCAGGGCATCAAGGAATACTCGAACTGGCCGACCATCCCGCAGCTGTACATCAAGGGCGAATTCATCGGCGGTTCCGACATCATGAACGAGATGTTCGAATCGGGCGAGCTCAAAGCCATCCTCAATGGCTGATCGCCCCCGGCGGCTGGTCGTCGCCATCACCGGCGCCACCGGCGCGGTGTATGGCGTGCGGCTGTTGCAGCAGCTGGCCGCCACCCCCGGCGTCGAGACCCACCTGGTGGTCTCGGACGCCGCATCCCTCACGCTTCACCAGGAAGTGGGCATGCAGCGCCGCGACGTCGAAGCGCTGGCCCATGTGGTGCACAAGAACCGCGACATCGGCGCCTCGATCGCCAGCGGCTCCTTCCAGTACGACGGCATGGTCGTCGCTCCCTGCTCGATGAAAACGCTGGCGTCCGTGGCCCATGGCCTGTCGGACAACCTGATCGCGCGCGCGGCCGACGTGGTGCTCAAGGAGCGCCGCCGGCTGGTGCTGATGGTGCGCGAGACGCCGTTCAACCTGGCGCACTTGCGCAACATGACGGTGGTGACGGAAATGGGCGGGATTATCTTCCCGCCGCTGCCAAGCTTCTACAACAAGCCGGCCAGCATCGAGGAAATGGTCGACCACAGCGTGGCACGGGTGATCGACCTGTTTGGCATCGAGCATGCCCTCGCCCCGCGCTGGGGCGGCATGAAGGCTGCGCCAGGCGCGGCCTGAGGCAGGGCAGGGCCGCAGCGGCCGACGCGCGGCTCAGCGTTTGTCGTCCTGCCAGGCCTCCGCCTTTTTCAACTCCTTGGCTTCTTCAAGCATGCGGCGGTGCTGGATGCGCTTGCGCATGACTTCCGCATGCTGCGCGGCGGTCATCGGCGGGGCGGTCATCAATTCCTTCAGTTGCGCAGTATTGGCGTAATTGCTTTTCATATGAAGGCGGATCCTCTGCTGTTGCTATACATGGTGACGTTACGGCGCACTACGTCCTGATTATGAGCCACTATCGCCGTCTTGTGCGTTCCGGATACATAGAAATTGCCAATGGGTATTTACTTTACCAATGGAAATTCATGAATCGTGACGGACAGGCGGGAGAACGAGGGGGAGGAAGGTGCCACAGTGTTGCGTGCCGGCACGCGAAGGCGTTCCGGATAGCCGCCGGACCGGCGGCAGCAGCCGGACCGGCGGCAGCAGCCGGAATTGTGGCAAAAAGGCTACTTCTGGTTATTCATCCGCACCAGCATACGGATGAATTCGCGTGCGATCTGGCGGTGATGTTCGTCGAGCCGCTGCAAATCGGCAATCAGCTTGACGTCGGCCGACTCGAAACGGGATGCGCCGTTGGCATGCTCGGTGCTTGTCGAAGCATCTTCCGCTCCGCCGAAACGCAGCCACTCGGCTGGCACACCGAGCCAGTGGGCAATCATGCGCAGCTTCTCTTGTGTAGGAATTGCCTCACCGACAAGCCATTTCCGCGCTGCATGAACAGTGATCGGACGCCCGTCGAAGCGAATGTTAAATTCGCGGGCAAGTCGCGTGGGACTGTCTGGTGAGTAGTGAGCGTTCTTCAGGGCCTGTTGCAGGCGTTCGCTGAAGCTTTCCCGTTCGTTAGCTGAATTCATTGTGGCACTATTTCATGCTATGCCATGAAAGTCAGTCTCTTGGAAGATGAGACCAATTGTGACGGCCTGAAGTCATTGCATGTAACAATTTGAGAAGTTTTCCGAGAATTACAAGAGTGGCTTCGCCGGTTTAACAAAATTGTCGATGCAATATAATGGACAAATTAGAATGATTCCCTGTAACCAATTTGCATGCCCGCCGGTTTTTAACCGGCGGTATCGCAAAGATTATGACACTATTGTCGCAAAAATTGCGACTCTACAGGACGCGAAAGCGGAAAATTCCGTCTTCGCCAGCTTCCCTGGCCAGGACGCCGCCGTGCCAAAGTTTGTGAAGATGGGCAAGCGCCTCGCCGAGCGCAAACGTTAATTGATGGGTGTCCAGCTTACGTTTGAACATCACCGGAACGATGTCGGCCGCCGACTGCGGCGTGCTGCAGGCTTCCCTGACCTCGTCCAATCGATCCACATGATGGGCGCGCAGCTGGGCGATGCGGGTGTGCAGGCCGCGGAACGGCCGGCCGTGCGAAGGCAGCACCAGGGTGTCGTCCGGCAGGCCGGCGAACTTGCCCAGCGAATCAAGGTACAGCGCCAGCGGATTGCCCTCGGGCTCGACCGCGAATACGGATACATTGGTGGATATCCGCGGCAGCACCATGTCGCCGGAAATCAATACTTTCAGTTCCTCGCAGTACAGCGAGGCGTGTTCCGGCGAATGGCCGAAACCGGTAATGACGCGCCAGCTACGCCCGGCCATGTCGATATCGTCGCCTTCGCGCATGCGGGTGTAGGCCTGCGGCACCGCGGGCACCATCGACGGGTAATAATTGCGGCGCTCGCCCAAGCGCTGCACCAGGTCGGAATCGACCAGGCCGTGGCGCTGGAAATGCGGCACCGCGGAGGGGCCGTCGACGCCGGGAAGGGCGGCCGACATCATGCGCGCGAAGCCGTATTCGCCGGTGGTCATCCACATCGCCGCGCCGAAACGGCTGCACAGCCAGTCGGACAAGCCCATGTGGTCGGGGTGGCAATGGGTCGCGAACACACGCAGCAGGGGCGCGCCCCCGATGCCCTGCGCCAGCACCTGGTCCCAGGCGGCGCGGGTGGCCTCGTTGGCGACGCCGCAGTCGACCGCGGCCCAGCCGTCACGCCCGTGCTGGCGGTCCTGCAGCAGCCACAGGTTGATATGGTCGAGCGCGAACGGCAGCGGCATGCGCAGCCAGCGCAGGCCGGGCGCCAGTTCGGTCAGGGCGCCGGTTTCCGGCAAATGGTCGCCAAGGGGATAGTCCAGCTGGGATTCGAGATGATTCATAAGTTCTTTCATGGTCGCAAACGGCCGGCGGCGCGCTACAATACACTTTACGTTGACGTAAACGGAAGCTTCGCTACGTCATGCCTCCTCGCCGGTCCATTTTACCAATTGCACACGAAGCCCGATGCTTACCTACACGATCGCCGAACTTGCCCGTGAATTCGACATTACCGCGCGCGCCATCCGCTTCTACGAAGACCACGGCCTGCTGAGCCCGTCGCGCGAAGGCGCGGGCGGCCGCAACCGCGTGTACACCGCGCGCGACCGCACCCGCCTGAAGCTGACCCTGCGCGGCAAGCGCCTCGGGCTGACGCTGTCCGAAATCAAGAGTATCGTCGACATGTACGAGTCGCCGAAGGACACGGTTGCCCAGATGAACCGTTTCCTGGCGGTACTGGCACACCAGCGCGAAACCCTTGAACAACAGCGCGCCGACATCGACATGGCGCTGGCCGAAGTCAAGGCGCACGAAGACGAATGCCACCGCATGCTGGCGCAAAGCGCCGAAACCGCCTGAGCGGGCGCACTACCGGCTACCTTACGTTTACGTTAACGTCAAACATGCGTATGATTGACGATTCCCAATCCGCTACTCCATGAGGACGACATGCTGCATCTTCCAGGCTTGACCTTTGACCACGGCGAGGACATCGCCGCGCTGCGCGAAGCAGTCCAACAATTCGCCGCCGCCGAAATCGCGCCGCGCGCCGCCGAGATCGACCGCAGCGACCAGTTCCCGATGGACCTGTGGCGCAAGATGGGCGAACTCGGCCTGCTCGGCATCACCGTCGGCGAGGAATACGGCGGCGCCGGCATGGGCTACCTGGCCCACATCGTCGCGATGGAAGAAATCTCGCGCGCCTCGGCGTCGGTCGGCCTGTCGTACGGCGCCCACTCCAACCTGTGCGTCAACCAGATCAAGCGCAACGGCACCGAAGAGCAGAAGCGCAAGTACCTGCCGAAGCTGATCTCGGGCGAACACGTGGGCGCGCTGGCGATGTCCGAGCCGAACGCCGGCTCCGACGTGGTCAGCATGAAGCTCAAGGCCGAGTTCAAGGGAGACCGCTGGGTGCTGAACGGCACCAAGATGTGGATCACCAACGGCCCTGACGCCGACGTACTGGTGGTGTACGCCAAGAACGACCTGGAAGCGGGTCCGCGCGGCATGACCGCCTTCCTGATCGAAAAAGGCTACAAGGGCTTCTCGATCGCGCAAAAGCTCGACAAGCTCGGCATGCGCGGCTCGCACACGGGTGAACTGGTGTTCGAAGACTGCGAAGTACCGGCCGAAAACGTGCTGGGCGGCCTGGGCAAGGGCGTCAACGTGCTGATGTCCGGCCTCGACTTCGAGCGCACCGTGCTGTCGGGCGGTCCGCTCGGCATCATGGCCGCCTGCATGGACGCGGTGGTCCCCTACATCCACGACCGCAAGCAATTCGGCCAGCCGATCGGCGAATTCCAGCTAATGCAAGGCAAGATCGCCGACATGTACTCCACGATGATGGCCTGCAAGGCCTACGTCTACGCGGTCGGCCAGGCCTGCGACCGCGCGACGACGCCCGAGCAGGTACGCAACCTGCGCAAGGACGCCGCTGGCGCCATCCTGTACAGCGCCGAGAAAGCGACCTGGATGGCGGGCGAAGCGATCCAGACGCTAGGCGGCAATGGCTACATCAACGAATACCCGGTCGGCCGCCTGTGGCGCGACGCCAAGCTGTACGAGATTGGCGCCGGCACCAGCGAAATCCGCCGCATGCTGATCGGCCGCGAACTCTTCTCCGAAACCAAGTAACGCTATAAAACATTTCTAAAATCGGGGTCAGACCACCATTCTCGTAAAATCGGGGTCAGACCACCATTCTCGAAACATTGGCGAAATGGTGGTCTGACCCCGATTGTTGAAACATTTACTCTTATAGAATAGCGATTTGCGTCCCCTGGGTCGATTCAACGATGAAACAAGCTGCGTTTCCAAAGCTGCTGTCTTCGCAGATCGCGTTCGATATCGCGCGCACGATCCTCGACGGCTTTGATAAGCATTACCGCTTGTTCCGGCAGGCGAGCCAGGCCGCGCGCCGCAATTTCGAGAACGCCGACTGGTCGGTCGCGCAACAGGCCGCGCGCGAACGCATCGACTTCTACGACAAGCGCGTCCAGGAGTGCGTCCAGGTCCTCGAGGATGAGTACGCGCAGGCGGAACTGACCGACAGCGTCTGGCGCGAAACCAAGCTGCATTATATCGGCATGCTGTCGGGCCACAAGCAGCCTGAGCTGGCCGAGACGTTCTTCAATTCCGTGTGCTGCAATATCTTGCATCGCACTTATTTCCACAACGATTTCATTTTCGTGCGCCCGGTCATTTCGACCGAGTACATCGAGACCGAGGAACTTCTGCCGACCTACCGCGTGTACTACCCCGCGACCGACGGCCTGCGCTTCTCGCTCAAGCGCATCATCACGAACTTCCAGCTGAAGTGCCCCTTCGCCAACCTCGACCGCGACGTGGCGCAGCTGGAGCAATTCCTGTTGCAGAAGCTGGGCGACGTCGCCATCGAGCCGAACTACCAGGTCCAGGTGCTGTCGAACCTGTTCTTCCGGAACAAGGGGGCTTACGTCGTCGGCAAGATCATCAACGGCAACAGCGAGTTCCCGTTTGTCGTGCCCATCCTGCACAACCGCAACCGCGAACTGGTGCTCGATGCGGTGCTGCTCGACCATGCCCAGATCACGATCCTGTTCTCGTTCACCCGCGCCTACTTCATGGTCGACATGGAAGTGCCGTCGGCCTACGTGCAGTTCCTGCGCACCCTGCTGCCGCGCAAGCCGCGCAGCGAGATCTACACCATCCTCGGCCTGCAAAAGCAGGGCAAGACGCTGTTCTACCGCGATTACCTGCAGCACCTGAAGCACACCTCGGACCGCTTCGAGATCGCGCCCGGCATCCGCGGCCTGGTGATGCTGGTGTTCGCGCTGCCGTCCTTCCCCTATGTGTTCAAGGTGATCAAGGATTTCTTCCCGCCGCCGAAGGAGACCACGCGCGCGCAGATCAAGGAAAAGTACCTGCTGGTCAAGCATCACGACCGCGTGGGCCGCATGGCCGATACGCTCGAGTATTCCAACGTGGCCTTCCCGGTCGAGCGCTTCTCGGAAGAGCTGATCGCCGAGCTGATGCAACACGCCCCCTCGCTGGTCGAGTTCGAGGGCGACCGCATCATCATCCGCCACCTGTACATCGAGCGCCGCATGGTGCCGCTGAACATTTTCCTCACCGGCGCCGAAGCGGCCGGCAACGATACCCTGGTCGAGCACGGCATCATCGAATACGGCAACGCCATCCGCGAGCTGGTGGCGGCCAACATCTTCCCCGGCGACATGCTGTACAAGAACTTCGGCGTCACCCGCCAGGGCCGCGTGGTGTTCTACGACTACGACGAGATCGAGTACATCACCGATTGCAATTTCCGCGACATCCCCCAGCCGCGCAACGAGGAAGACGAGATGTCGGCCGAGCCCTGGTATTCGGTCGGCAAGCACGACGTGTTCCCGGAGCAGTTCGGCACCTTCCTGCTGGGGAACGCCAGGATCAGGAAGTATTTCATGAAGCACCACGCCGAGCTGCTGACCAGGGATTTCTGGCAGTCGCGCAAGGAGCGTATCATCGCCGGCATCGTCGAGGATGTCTTCCCTTACCCGCAGGACATCCGTTTCCGCAACCAGGCCACGGCCACAGCGCCAGCCCCTACACCCTCACCTCAATTGGAGAACCTGAACCATGAATGATCCAGTCGTAATCGTCGGCGCCGCGCGCACCCCGATGGGCGCCTTCCAGGGCGATTTTTCCTCCAAGACCGCCAGCGACCTGGGCGCGGTGGCGATCCAGGCCGCCGTCGAGCGCGCCGGCGTCGACCCGAAACTGGTCGAGCACGTCTACTTCGGCAACTGCCTGATGGCGGGCCAGGGCCAGGCGCCTGCGCGCCAGGCCGCGATCAAGGGCGGCCTGCCGATGTCGACCGGCGCCGTCACCCTGTCCAAGATGTGCGGTTCGGCGATGCAGTCGGCGATCTTCGCGCATGACACCCTGATGGCCGGCAGCGCCGACATCGTGGTCGCGGGCGGCATGGAATCGATGACCAATGCGCCTTACCTGATTCCGAAGGCGCGCGGCGGCTACCGCATCGGCCACGGCATGATGTTCGACCACATGATGTACGACGGCCTCGAAGACGCTTACTCGCGCAACGAGAAAACCGGCGAAGGCCGCTCGATGGGCACCTTCGCGGAAGAATGCGTGGCCACCTACTCGTTCACCCGCGAAGCGCAGGATGCGTTCGCGATCGAATCGGTCAAGCGCGCGCAGAACGCCACCAACGAAGGCCACTTCAAGTGGGAAGTCGCGCCGGTCACCGTCTCCGGCCGCGCCGGCGATACCGTGATCGAAAAGGACGAAGGCCCGCTCAAGGCCAAGCTGGACAAGATCCCGACCCTGCGCGCCGCGTTCAAGAAGGACGGCACCATCACCGCCGCATCGTCGTCGTCGATCAACGACGGCGCAGCAGCCCTGGTGATGATGCGCGAATCGAAGGCGCGCGAACTGGGCCTGACACCGATCGCGAAAGTCATCGCGCACGCGACCCACGCGCAGGAACCTAACCTGTTCACCACCGCCCCGATTGGCGCGATGCAGAAGCTGATGAAGAAGACCGGCTGGACCGCGCAGGACGTCGACCTGTTCGAGATCAACGAAGCGTTTGCAGCGGTGCCGATGGCGGCGATGCGCGACCTGGACATCCCGCACAGCAAGGTCAACATCCACGGCGGCGCCTGCGCACTGGGCCACCCGATCGGCGCATCCGGCGCGCGTATTTTGGTCACGCTGATGGGCGCGCTGAAGAAAACCGGCGGCAAGCGCGGCGTGGCG
>NZ_QYUP01000066.1 GCF_003590855.1 Massilia cavernae | reverse complement strand
GGCATGGGCATGCAGGCGCGACTCCTGCAGCGCCATCAGCACCGCGTGGAAAGCGGCGATGGTGAGGGTGCTGTACGCGAGGATGGCGACGGCGATATGCCAGCCGAAGGCCGGTGCCGCGCCGTTCAGCTGGAACACGCTGCCCGGGAACACCGCCGGCAGCACCGCGGCCGCGGCGGCGCAAGGCATGACGAGGCGGCGCAGGCCGTCGAGCGCAAAGTTGCGGTTCTCGAGCCAATAGGCGGCGACCGAAATCCACAGTGCGGCCGACAGCATCGCGGCGAAGCCGACGCGCAGGCTGCCCGGCGCCATCATGCCGTGCCAAAGCGCCGCGCCATGCACAACCCAGGCGCCGGCGGTGACGGCGGAAATCAGGCCGCCCCGGCGCGTGGGCAGCACGGCGCACACGGCGTAGAGCAATGCGGCGGCGAAAAGGAGAATGTTCTGCATATGTGTTGGAAGTTTACACTATCACGGCCTCGCTGGCGGATGGACCTTGCCACCAGCCTGTTCCGCTGAGAAATTGAAATGTTTTCTAAATCGGGGTCTGACCCTGGGGTCTGACCCCGATTAGGAAATTTTAGGGTTAGTCGATGGCGGCGAGGCGGAGTTCGTCGGTGTGGTGGCGTTGTTGCTCTTCCATCACGAGCTGGCCGAGCTCGCGCTTGAGGGCGTTGAACTCGGGCGCGGACGGGTCGCGCGGACGCGGCAGCTCGACCATCAGGTCGCGCTTCACCGTGCCGGGCCGGTATGTCATCACGACAATCCGGTCGGCCAGGTAGATTGCTTCCTCGATGCTGTGCGTGACAAAGATGATCGTCTTCTTCAGCTCGGCCCAGATGCGCAGCAGCTCGTCCTGCAGGTTCCGTCGCGTCAGCGCGTCGAGTGCGCCGAACGGTTCGTCCATCAGCATGATCGGCGAGTCCAGCGCCAGCACCCGCGCAATCGCTACCCGCTGCCGCATCCCGCCCGACAGGTCCTTGGGGTAGCGCTTGCGGAAGTCGGATAGCGACAGCATCCCGAGCAGCTGCCGCACCGTGTCCTCGATCGCACCCTTGCCGGCGCCCTTGATCTCCAGCCCGAACGCGACGTTCTGCTCGACCGTCATCCACGGGAACAGCGCATATTCCTGGAACACCATGCCGCGGCCGGGACCCGGCCCGGTCACTTCGGTGCCATTCGCGACGATGCTGCCGCTGGTCGGCAGCGCGAAGCCTGCCACCGCGTTCAGTAACGTCGACTTGCCGCAGCCCGATGGCCCCAGCAGGCTGGTGAACTGCCCGCTCGGGATCTCGAAGTCGATGCCGTCAAGCGCGGCCAGCTCGCGTTCGTCGGTACGGAATACCTTGCTGACGCCCCTGATACTGATCGGCGATGCACTCATGTCAGCTCTCCAGGCCGCGGTGCCAGCGCAGCAGGTGGATGTTCAAACGGTTCATGCCGACGTCGATCGCGAGGCCCAGCATGCCGATGGTGATCATCCCGGCCATGATCTTGTCGGACCAGAAGTACTCGCGCGCCTCGAGGATGCGGAACCCGAGCCCGTTGTTCACCGCGATCATCTCGGACACGATGACGACGATGAACGCGGTGCCGATCCCGATCCGCACGCTGGACAATATATATGGCACCGCCGCCGGCAGGATCACGCGCAGGAACATGGTGCTGCCGCCGGCGCCAAGGTTGCGCGCGGCGCGCAGGTAGATGCCGCCGACCTGGCGCACGCCGGCGATGGTGTTCATCAGCACCGGGAAGAACGCGCCTATGGCTTGAGCACCTCGACGCCGAAGCCCTTGTTGATCGCCTGCGACGACTGCGGCTCCGACTGCATCATGGCGTCGATGTTCTTGCCGAGCAGGGCCTGGTTCAGGTCCGCGTAGGCGAGGTAGACGATCTGGACATCCTTGCCCGGCGCCGCATCGGCGCTCAGGCCGTTCTGCTGCAGCAGCGACATCAGCAGCACTTCCTGGATGGCGCCGCGCGTGACGCCGACCTTCCTGCCCTTCAGGTCCCTGACGCTCTTGATATTCAGGCCAGGCCGCGCGACCAGCCGCGCACCGCCACTGGCGAAGCCCGCTACGACCAGGACAGGCGCGCAGTCTGTGCCATGCACGGCGGGTAGGCGCAGGCAGCCGTGGCGGCCCACGGCCCGGAACCCGCGGCCACATAGGGTAAAATGTCGGCGCTAACCGGCCCGGCCGGTACTTTTCGCTTTACGCCCCTTATTAGCCAGGTATCCCATGCTAGATAACTTAACCCAACGCCTTGCCAAGGTCGTCAAGACCATGCGCGGTGAGGCGCGCCTGACCGAATCGAACACCGCCGAGATGCTGCGCGAAGTGCGCCTTGCGCTGCTCGAAGCCGACGTCGCGCTGCCCGCGGTGCGCGAGTTCATCGGCCGCGTCAAGGAAAAGGCGCTGGGCGAGGAAGTCATCGCTTCGCTGTCGCCCGGCCAGGCCCTGGTCGGCGTGGTCCAGAAGGAGCTGGCGGCACTGATCGGCGCCGACCTCGGCCCGGAAGCGTCGCAACTGAGCTTCGCCCAGCAGCCGCCCGCGATCATCCTGATGGCCGGCCTCCAGGGTGTCGGTAAAACCACCACCGTCGGCAAGCTCGCCAAGTACCTGAAAGAGCAGAAGAAGAAAAAAGTGCTGACCGTGTCCGCCGACGTGTACCGTCCGGCCGCGATCGCGCAGCTCGAAACCATCACCAAACAAGTGGGCGCCGACTTCTTCCCGACCACCGCAGCCGACAAGCCGGTCGACATCGCGCGGGCCGCGCTCGACTGGGCCAAGAAGCACTACCACGATGTGCTGATCATCGACACCGCCGGCCGCCTTGGTATCGACGAAGCGATGATGCAGGAGATCAGCGCGGTGCACGGCGCCGTCAAGCCGATCGAGACCCTGTTCGTGGTCGATGCGATGCTGGGCCAGGATGCGATCAACACCGCCAAGGCCTTCAACGACGCGCTGCCGCTGACCGGTATCGTGCTGACCAAGCTCGATGGCGATTCGCGCGGCGGCGCGGCGCTGTCGGTGCGCCACATCACCGGCAAGCCGATCAAGTTTGCCGGCGTGTCCGAAAAGCTGGACGGCCTCGAAGCCTTCGACGCGCAGCGCATGGCCAACCGTATCCTTGGCATGGGCGACATCCTGGCGCTGGTCGAGGAAGCGCGCAAGGGCGTCGACGAAAAGGCCGCGGCGGACCTGGCCAACAAGATCAAGGTCGGCGGCCGCTTCGACATGAACGACTTCAAGGCGCAGCTGGGCCAGATGAAGAAGATGGGCGGCATGGCCTCGCTGATGGACAAGCTGCCGGCCCAGTTCCAGCAGGCCGCGGGCGGCGCCAACATGGACCAGGCCGACCGCCAGGTGCGCCGCATGGTCGGCATCATCGACTCGATGACGCCGGCCGAACGCGCCAAGCCGGAGCTGATCAAGGCCACGCGCAAGCGCCGCATCGCGGCCGGCGCCGGCGTCCAGGTGCAGGAAGTGAACCGCATGCTGGCGCAGTACGACCAGATGCAGGCCATGATGAAAAAGCTCAAAGGCGGCGGACTGATGAAGATGATGCGCTCGATGAAGGGCATGATGCCCGGCGGGATGCGCTGACGCCCGGAGGGGGGATAACACCCCCCTGATGGGGCTGGCAGGCCGAAAAAATCGCTGTTCTCCCTATGAAAACGGGCGAAATTTTCGAAAAACACTTGCATGAACAGTAAAACCCCACCAATATAGGCCGGTGCGTTCAATTGCGCAATTTCCCATGTATTCGTTTAGGAGGCTCGAAGATGGCAACAGCCAAGAAATCCCCAGCAGCGCCAGCAAAAAAAGCAGCGGCGAAGCCAGCTGCAGCAAAGAAGGCCGCTCCAGCAAAAGCTGCAGCAGAAAAAAAACCAGCAGCTCCACGCAAGCCTAACGCGGCATTCATGAAGGCGATGACGCCGTCGGACGTCTTGGCACAAGTTGTAGGCGCAACCCCACTGCCGCGCACGGAAGTGACCAAGAAGGTCTGGGACTACATCAAGAAGCAAGACCTGCAAGACGCAGCGAACCGCCGCATGATCAACGCAGACGACAAGCTGAAAGCTGTCTTCGGCGGCAAGGCACAGGTATCGATGTTCGAAATGACCAAGCTCATTTCCGACCACCTGAAATAATAAGAACTCGCGGTCCAAGCCCAATACCAAAAAGCCCCGGTCGATGACCGGGGCTTTTTCATTTGGGGCGTGTGGCATGGCGGATGCGGCCCCGACTAGAACCCGAACGCCGCCTTCATCAAATGGAACACCTGCGTGTTCTCCATCGTCCCCTTGAACACCTTCGATCCGGCCCCGGTCGCGAACAGCTTCACGTCGCCGCCGCCATGCGACTCAGACGTCGTCTTCAACCCGGTCTCCTGCTGGTACGCATCCGCCAGCACCTGCTCGCTCGTCACGTCCACTCGACGCTCCTTGCGGTTCGGGCCATTCCCGAATACCAGCGTCGTATAGGTCTTGCCGTCCGCATCCCGCGCCGGCTGGCCGTCGTGGTAGCTGCGCACGATATCCAGGATCGGGTTGCCGCGCTTCGCATAGCCGTTGAACGTCAGCGTATGGTCATGATCCGCCGTCACCACGATCAGGGTATTCGCCAGCCCCGGATCGAGCGCGCGCATCTTGTCCACCGCAGCCTGTACCGCATCGTCCATCGCCACCGTATCGTGCAGCGCGTTCTTCGCATTGGTGCCGTGCAGCGCATGGTCGATCTTGCCGCCTTCGACCATCAGGAAGAAACCGTCCTTGTCCTGCGACAGCAGGTCGATCGCCTTGCGCGTCATCTCGGACAGGCTCGGTTGCTCCGGCCTGCGGGTGAGGTCGTAATCGAGGTGCGTGTCCTTGGCATAGATGCCGACGAACTTGCGCCCCGCCGGCGCCGCCAGCATGCCGTTGCGGTCAAGCGCCACCGTGTAGCCCCTGGCTGCGAATTCGGCCATCATGTCGCGCCCGTCCGCGCGTCCCTCCGGATTGCCGGTCGTGTCGTACGGGCTGAAGTGATGGCGCCCGCCTCCCATCAGCACGTCGACGCCGTCCATCAACGCCGTGTTGTAGCCCGCGCCGCCCGGCACCACCTGTGCGGCGATCTGGTAGACCGCATCGCGGTCGCACACGTGCGAGAACGTCGATGCCGGCGTGGCGTGGGTCAGCTCGGTGGTGGTGATCGAGCCGACCGCCTTGCCGTGCGCCTTGGCCAGCTCCAGGATGGTGGTGGCGGCACGCCCGTTGTCGGCGCCGCACTGGTCGACGGTCGGATTGCCGTTGGCGTCCTTTGCGGGCGGCACCGGCTTCGCATCGGCCATCGAGATCACGTCGTTGTTGATCTTGATGCCGGTCATGTAGGTGCCCATCGAAGGCGCGCTGTCGGTCGTCATCGCGTCGTTGGAATAGGTCTTCAGCCGCGCGGTACGCTCGAACTTCTCGAAATTGAGCAGGCCCTCTTCCTTGTACTTGTAGATGCGCGCGGCCGTGATGGTGGTAGGTCCCATGCCGTCGCCGAGGAAGAAGATGATGTTTTTCGCCGCCGGTGCGGCGTGGGCAGAAGCGCTTGCCGCGAACGAGGCAGCCAGCGCCAGCGCGAGGAGTCGGTTTGGTTTCATGTTGATTCCTGTTGATCTTCGCCCGGCTTACAGGCCGGCTGCCGCCTTGATGATGTTGAACACCTGGGTGTTGTCGATGGTGCCGTGGAAGTTCTCCGCTCCCGCACCCACCGCGCCGAGGTAGACGTCGGTGCCGCCATGCGTCTCCCAGCCCTTCGGCATGCGCACCACGGCTTCCTGGTGATAGTCGTCGGCGGTGACGATGGCGTCGGTCAGGCCGGCCATCGATGCGCGGCTGCCCTGCACCCGGTTCTCGCCGGTGCCGAAACCGATGATGGTGAACGGCGCGCCGTCCTTGTCCTTGCGTGGCTTGCCGTCGGCGACCTGCTTCAGCAGGCCAAGCACGCCAGGCTCCGTGGCCGTCGTGCGGCCGGTGCGCTTGGCGTAGCCGTTCAGCAGCAGCGTGTGGTCATGGTCCGCGGTGGCGACGATCAGCGTGTTCTTCAGCCCCGGGTCGATCGCCTGCATCTGCGCGATGGCCGCCTTGAGCGCGTTGTCGAAAGCGACGGTTTCCTGCAGCGCGCGCTTGGCCTGGGTGTCGTGCAGCGCCAGGTCGATCATGCCGCCTTCGACCACCAGGAAGAAACCGTTGCTGTTTTTCGACAGCAGGCCGATCGCCTTGGTGGTCATCTCCGCCAGTCCCGGTTCCTTCGCCGGATCGCGCACCGCGTCGTAGCTCATGTCCGCGCGGGCGAACAGGCCTACTACCGGCTGGCCGGTCGCTTCATCGAGCGCCTTCAGTTGCGCGGAATCGGACGGCGTACGGAAGCCCTTCGCGCGCAGTTCGGCCAACAGGTCGCGGCCGTCGCTGCGCAGCGGTCCAAAGTAATCGCTGCCGCCACCCAGCACGAGGTCCAGCCCATTCGCGCCAAGCGCGGCGTTGTAGCCCGCGCCGCCCGGCACCAGTGCGGCGGCGATGTCGGTTTCCAACTCGCGCGCGCATGCGTGCGCGAAGACGGCGGCAGGCGTGGCGTCGGTCACGCGGGTGGTGGTCACCACGCCGGCCGACATGCCGCGCTGCTTCGCCAGTTCGGCCAGCGTGGCAACCGGCGTGCCATTGGCGCACCGGCTGACCAGCTTGCGGCCCTGTGCATCCGGGCCCGGCTCCCTGGCCCGCGTGTCGGCGCTCATCGAGATCACGCCATTGTTTGGCTTCACGCCGGTCATGTAGGCGCTCATCGACGCGGCGCTGTCGGTCACCTGGGCGTCGTTCGAGTAGGTCTTGACGAATGCCGATTCGGACAGCGTGTCCAGCGTGAGCTGGCCCTCTTCGCCGACGGCGTAGATGCGCGCGGCGGTCATGGTGTTGATGCCAAGGCCGTCGCCCAGGAAGAACAGGATGTTCTTCGGCCTGGCGGCAGCGGTTTGCTGGGGCGCGCTGGCGCAGCCTGCAAGCGCGGCCAGCATGGCGGCAGCCGCAACGAGGTGAAGTCGCATGTCGAACCTTCTCTATTTTTGTTTATACAGTGTGAACGGGCGTGGGCGCGTCACTCGTGGAATTCCCATTTCTTCCAGGCGGCCAGCACGGCATTGGGGTACGGCGCCCTGCCCCGGCTGCCATTGTAGCGGCCAAGCGCGAGGTAGAGGTTCCCCTTCTCCATATCGATGTACATGCGCAGGATCGAGCAGCCGAAGCGCAGGTTGGTCTGCATGTGGAACAGTTTGCTGCGGTCGCCGTCGCCGACCACGCGCGACCAGAACGGCATCACCTGCATGTAGCCGCGCGCGCCCACCATCGACACCGCGTACTTGCGGTAGGCCGATTCGACCTGGATCAGGCCGAGCACGAGGCCGGGATCCAGCCCGGCACGGCTCGACTCGTACCACGCGGCTTCGAGGAATTCGAGGCGCGACCGCTCGTCGGGGATCTTGCGCTTGAGGCGGCCGGACATCTCGGCCAGCCAGCGCTGGTAGCGCTGGCGCGAGGCTTCGTCGCGGAACGCGGGGCGCGGCGGACGCGCGTCCTTGATGGCGTTGGACAGCGCCAGCCGAACCGAGTCGGCCATCGCTTCTTCCTTCTGGTTGCCGGCCCAGGCAGGACCGGCGCCCGCGAAGGAAGCCGCCAGCGCGAAGCCGGCTGCCCATTTCAGGCATGCACGGCGCCGGGTCACTGGGCCAGTTTGCCCTTGATGAAGTCCACCATGCCGGCGGCCGGCACTGCGGTAGCTTCGGTGTCGCGGCGGCCCTGGTATTCCAGGTTGCCTTCCTTCAGGCCGCGCTCGCCGATGACGACGCGGTGCGGCACGCCGATCAGCTCCCAATCGGCGAACATCGCGCCCGGACGCAGGCCGCGGTCGTCGATGATGACGTCCACGCCAGCCGCCTGCAGCGCCGCGTACAGCTTGTCGGTTTCTTCCTTGACCATCTCGCTGCGGTCGTAGCCCATCGGGCACAGCACCAGCTCGAACGGCGCGATCGAGGTCGGCCAGATGATGCCCTTGTCGTCGTAATTCTGCTCGATCGCCGCGCCCAGGATGCGGGTCACGCCGATGCCGTAGCAGCCCATCTGCAGCGGCGCCGGCTTGCCGTTCTCGTCGAGGAAGGTGGCCTTCATCGCTTCGGAATAGGCGGTGCCGAGCTGGAACACGTGGCCCACTTCAATGCCGCGCTCGATCGCCAGCACGCCCTTGCCGTCCGGCGAAGCGTCGCCTTCGACCACGTTGCGCAGGTCGGCGACGTCCGGCTCCGCGACGTCGCGGCCCCAGTTGACGCCCACCAGGTGGAAGCCTTCTTCATTCGCGCCGCAGACGAAGTCCGCCATGTTGGCGACGGTGCGGTCGGCCACCACGCGTACCGATTGCTGGGTGCCGATCGGGCCAAGGTAGCCCGGCCTGGTGCCGTAGGCTTCGATGATTTCCTCTTCGGTGGCGAAGCGGTGCGAGGACAGGCCAGGCACCTTGCTTACCTTGATTTCGTTCAGGTCATGGTCGCCGCGCAGCAGCAGCAGCCAGTTCTCCTTGTTGATATGGCCTTCCATTTCGCGCTCGACCGTCAGCGCGATCGACTTGACGGTCTTCGACAGGTCGATGTTGAGCAGTTCGGCCACCTGTTCGCACTTGGTGGTGGACGGGGTCGAAACCTTGGCCATGGTCTCGGCTGGAGCCGGACGCGTTGCCGCCAGCGGCATCGCTTCGGCGGCTTCCATGTTGGCGGCGAAGTCGGAGGTCGGGCAGTACACCAGCGCGTCTTCGCCGGTGCTGGCGATGACGTGGAATTCATGCGAACCGGTGCCGCCGATGGCGCCGTTGTCCGCCGCAACGGCGCGGAACTTCAGGCCGAAGCGGGTGAAGATGGCGGTGTAGGCGTCGAACATGACCTTGTACGAAGCCTGCATGCCGGCCAGGTCGCGGTCGAAGGAGTAGGCGTCCTTCATGGTGAATTCGCGGCCGCGCATCAGGCCGAAGCGCGGGCGGCGTTCGTCGCGGAACTTGGTCTGGATATGGTAGAAGTTCAGCGGCAGCTGGCGGTACGACTTGATTTCGCCGCGCACCACGTCGGTGATCACCTCTTCCGAGGTAGGCTGGATCGCGAACTCGCGGCCGTGGCGGTCTTTCACGCGCATCAGCTCAGGGCCCATCTTGTCCCAGCGGCCGGTTTCCTGCCACAGCTCGGCAGGCTGCACCAGCGGCATCAACAGTTCGATCGCGCCGGCCTTGTTCATTTCTTCCCGGATGATCGCCTCCACCTTGCGGATTACGCGCAAACCGGTCGGCATATAGGTGTAGATGCCGGAACCGAGGCGTTTGATCATGCCGGCGCGCATCATCAGCTGGTGGCTGACGATTTCCGCGTCGGATGGCGCATCTTTAAGAGTTGAAATAAAAAAACGGGAGGCACGCATATGGATGAATTCTTTTTAAAAAGAGAGAGTTATAATCAACCTAATTTTAAAGGATTAGCTGGCCGATGCGTCCAATCTTTATACAAACAGGCTCGTTTGATGTGGGATCCGCCGTTTTCGTACCCCGAAAACCTGGTGGAGGCCCGGATATGCGGGTGAAAATGTAAGAAGGCGCCCGGCTGGCAGAAAGTTTCGAGGTGCACTATGCTCGATCGTGAAGGGTTTCGCCCCAACGTCGGCATCATCCTGCTAAACGCCCAGAACGAGGTGTGGTGGGGCAAGCGGGTGCGCGAGCACTCGTGGCAGTTCCCGCAAGGGGGCATTAAATACGGTGAAACGCCGGAACAGGCAATGTACCGCGAGCTGGAAGAAGAAATCGGCTTGCGGCAGGAGCATGTAAAAATCGTTGGTCGCACCCGCGACTGGCTGCGCTATGAAGTGCCGGATCATTTCATCAAGCGCGAGATTCGCGGGCATTATCGCGGGCAGAAACAGATCTGGTTCCTGCTGCGTATGTGCGCGCGCGACAACGAGGTCAACCTGCGCCTGACCGACCATCCCGAGTTCGACGCCTGGCGCTGGCACGATTACTGGGTGCCGCTGGACGTGGTCATCGAGTTCAAGCGCGACGTCTACCAGCGCGCGCTGCAGGAGTTGTCGCGTTTCCTGACGTGGCCGGCAAATACCGGGCACGAGCGCCGCCACATGCCGCGCTACTTGCGCCAGCCTCACCCGCAGCGCAGCCAGGGCGCGCCGCAGCAGGCGGCGACGCCGGAACCGGCGCGCAGCACAGCCGTGGAACAGAAGCTGGAATTGGCCCCGGGCAAGACCTAGCCTGAAGGCAAGGCCGGACGAGGATCGGGGTGGCGCGTTACAATACGTGGATGTTCACCCCGTCCTCCCATGATGTGCGGCGCTTCTTCTGCGAAGCGTTCCGCAAGCAGCGCGCCGGCGAGATCCTGACCCCGATGGACGCCATCGCGTCCGACTGGATCGCCCGGCATCCCGAATACGACGACGTCCTTGCCGACGCCGAGAGCGCCGTTGCGCGCGACTACTCGGTCGAGGGCGGGCAGCCGAATCCCTTCCTGCATTTATCGATGCACTTGTCGATCGCCGAACAGGTATCGATCGACAATCCGCCGGGCATCCGCGCCGCGCACAACGCGCTGGTGCAGCGGCTGGGCGAACATGATGCGCATCACCAGATCATGGAATGCCTGGGCGAGATGATCTGGACCTCGCAGCGCAATGGCGCCGCGCCGGATACGGCGGCGTACGTGGAGTGCGTGCGGCGCAGGTAGTCGATCTTCCAAAATAAAAAAATCCTTCCAACCGTCTCCGGCTGGAAGGATTTTTTTGGGCCGCCCGAAGGCGGCTGCGAATTCAATTAACGCTTCAGGACCATCGAGCCTGGCAGGCTGTGCAGGTAAGCTGCGATGTCGGCCATATCCTTGGTCGACAGTGCCTGTACCTGGCCGGACATGATGGCGTTGTTACGGCCGTTCGCGCCCGAACCGCGCTTGTAGGCGACCATTGCGTGCTTCAGATAGTCGGCGTGCTGGCCGGCCAGCTTTGGATAGCTCGGGTCGATCGGCTTGTTGTAGTCCGCGCCGTGGCAGGCTGCGCAATTGTATTTTTTGGCCAGGGCTTCACCATTGGCGATGTTGCCGCCAGCAAAAGCGCTCATCGATACGGCGGAGATGGACAGGGCTGCAATCAGTTTTTTCATGGTTCCGTCCTTATTTCTTCGCTGCGGTTTGCGCAGTTTGTGCCGCGTAGTAAGCTGCAACATCCGCGATTTCCTGGTCGCTCATCGACGCCGCGATACCGCGCATCGACGGGTGCTTGCGGTCGCCTTTCTTGTATGCTTTCAGCGCGCTTTCGATGTACTTGGCCGACTGGCCGCCGATCATCGGTACTTGATAGACTTCGGGGAAAGTCGCTTTGTAGCCAGGAATTGCGTGGCAGCCGATGCACATGTCGACTTTGGCAGCCTGGGCGTTTCCGACAACGTCAGCCGCTGCAGCGACATTGGCGATGCTGGCGAGCACGAGAAGTGCGAAGATTTTTTTCATGGTGGCGAGGGTAAGTGGTAATCGGGTACCGCACGTGCAAAACTGACATCTTTCGCACTATCAACCTGCGATTCTAACCCAAACACTGGCAGATCGTCCACATTCGCGGCACTGGGGTTGAAGGTCTGACAACATCGATTGCGGCCCCGGCCGCATCGCGGGGTGGCGCTGCGGGCCCGCGCGGGAATGGCATATACTCGAAATAATTCCACTCCCACGCACTTACGCATATGCAAGCATCCCATCACCAGGCGCAGCGCTTTGAAGGTACCGAATCCTACGTCGCCACCGACGACCTGAAGCTGGCCGTGAACGCCGCCCTCACCCTGCAGCGCCCGCTCCTGATCAAGGGCGAGCCTGGCACCGGCAAGACCATGCTGGCCGAGGAAGTGGCGCAGGCGCTGAACATGCCGCTGATGCAGTGGCACATCAAGTCCACCACCAAGGCCCAGCAGGGCCTGTACGAATACGACGCCGTCTCGCGCCTGCGCGATTCCCAACTGGGCGACGAGCGCGTGCGCGACATCCACAACTACATCGTCAAGGGCGTGCTGTGGCAGGCCTTCACCTCGCCCGAGCCGGTGGTGCTGCTGATCGACGAGATCGACAAGGCCGACATCGAATTCCCGAACGACCTGCTGCGCGAACTGGACCGGATGGAGTTCTACGTCTACGAGACGCGCGAGATGGTGGTGGCGAAGCACCGCCCGCTGGTCATCATCACCTCCAACAACGAAAAGGAACTGCCGGACGCCTTCCTGCGCCGCTGCTTCTTCCACTACATCAAATTCCCGGACAAGGACACGATGGAAGCCATCGTCCAGGTCCACTACCCGTCGCTGAAGCAGGACCTGCTGGCCGCCGCGCTGCAGACCTTCTACCAGCTGCGCGAGGTGCCGGGACTGAAGAAAAAGCCGTCGACTTCCGAATTCCTCGACTGGCTCAAGCTGCTGCTGGCCGAGGACATCCCGCCCGAAGCCCTGCGCAACCCCGACGCCAAGACCGCGGTGCCGCCGCTGCACGGCGCGCTGCTCAAGAACGAGCAGGACGTGCACCTGTTCGAGCGCCTGGTGTACATGTCGAGGACCAATCGCTGATGATCCAGGTCGAAGCCGCTCCCCTCGAATTCAACGGCGTCCGGCTCGAGCCGCTGACGCTCGGCCACGCCGAAGGCCTGCGCGCCGCCGCCAGCGACGGCGCACTGTGGAACATCCGCGTCACCTCGGTGCCCGAGCCGCACAAGGTCGAACAGTACATCCTCACCGCGCTGGAAATGGACAACCGGGTGGCCTACGCCGTGGTCGACGCCTCGACCGGCGCGGTGATGGGCACCACCAGCTACCATGACATCCTGCCCGCGGTGGACCGCGTCGAAATCGGCTGGACCTGGTATGCGAAGAGCCGCCAGCGCAGCCATGTGAACACCAGCTGCAAGCTGCTGCTCCTGTCGCATGCCTTCGACACGCTGGGCTGCGCGGTGGTCGGGCTGCGTACCGATAACTTCAACTTCGCCTCGCAGGCCGCCATCGAGCGGCTCGGCGCGAAGAAGGACGGCGTGATCCGCCACCACCACCCGCGCCGCGACGGCACCGTGCGCGACACGGTCATGTACAGCATCGTGCGCGGCGAATGGCCCGAGATCAAATCGCACCTGCACTACAAGCTGCAGCAGGCGGCAGCGCGCTAGGCCATCATGCTGATCGATTTCTTCTTTACGCTGAAGGACGCCAAGATACCGGTGTCCATCAAGGAGTTCCTGACCCTGCTCGAAGCGATGGAAAAGAGCGTCATCGCCCCGTCGATGGACGACTTCTACTACCTGTCGCGCCTGACGCTGGTGAAGGACGAAGCCAACTTCGACAAGTTCGACCGCGCCTTCGCCCAGTACTTCAAGGGCGTGCAGGCCGCGTTCGAAGGGAACAAGGCGATCCCGCTCGACTGGCTGATCAAGCGCATGGAGCGCGAACTGAGCGACGAACAGCGGGCGCAGATCGAAAAATTCGGCTACGACAAGCTGATGGACCGCCTCAACGAACTGCTCAAGGAGCAGAAGGAACGGCACGAAGGCGGCGGCAAGTGGATAGGCACCGGCGGCACCTCGCCCTTCGGCAACGGCGGCACCAACCCGGAAGGCGTGCGCATCGGCGGCACGGGACGCAACCGTACCGCGGTCAAGGTATGGGACCAGCGCAGCTACCGCGACTACGACGCCGAACGCGAACTGGGCACCCGCAACATCAAGGTCGCGCTGCGGCGGCTGCGCAAGTTCGCGCGCGAAGGGCTGGACGAGGAACTGGCGCTGGACGCGACCATCCGCGCCACCGCCAGCAACGCCGGCTACCTCGACATCAAGATGCAGCCCGAGCGCAAGAACAAGATCAAGGTGCTGATGCTTCTCGACGTGGGCGGCAGCATGGACGACCATATCCAGCGCACCGAGGAACTGTTCTCGGCGGCGCGCACCGAGTTCAAGAACATGGAGTTCTTCTACTTCCACAACTGCGTGTACGACTACCTGTGGAAAAACAACCGGCGCCGCAGCAGCGAGCGTTTCCCGACCTGGGACATCCTGCGCAAGTACCCGCCCGATACCAAGCTGATTTTCGTTGGGGATGCGACCATGAGCCCGTACGAGATTTTGCAGCCGGGCGGGTCGATCGAGTACAACAACGAGGAAGCGGGCGCGGAATGGCTGGCGCGGTTCTGCCATGCGTTTCCGAAGTTCGTGTGGTTGAATCCGGAGCCGGAGGCGGCGTGGGATTACCGGCAGTCGATCAACGTGATACGGCAGATCGTCAACCAGCGGATGTTCCCGTTGACCATCGAGGGGTTGGAACGGGCGATGCGGTTGCTGTCGAAGTAAGCGCGGTGACGTTAAATCGGCGGATGCGCTTTCGCTTATCCGCCCTACGTCCCTACGTCCCTACGTCCCTATGCTGCGTAGATACTATGTATGAGGAGGGCGGGCCAGCAATAATCTCAAATTCATCCTAAAGTTAAAGTTCCACCAATATCTTTAAGGGAGAACGAGATGATGCCAGCCCGTGAAAATTATTTTACGCCTGCCGAATTGATTTTGGCAGTGTCCCTCGAACTTGCATCTAAGAAGTGGAAGATCGCCCTCCACGACGGTCAGCGCGAGAACGCCGCGATCAGGACTGTGGACGGGGAAGAACCGATGCAACGGCTGCGGCAAGTGCTTGCTGAGATCGCCCGGTGCAAGGAGAAGTGGGGGCTGCCCGAGAACGTCAGAGTGGTGGTTTTGTTCGAGGCGGGCCAGGACGGGTTCTGGATAGCGCGGGCATTGGAACAGTTCGGAGTGAAGGCCGTGATATGCGATCCGGCGAGCCTTCAGGTGGCGCGCCACGCGCGCCGGGCAAAGACTGACCGGCTGGACGCCATCGCCTTGGTGAGCGCACTGCGGGCCTGGCTGGGCGGCAAGCGAGACGCCATGCGCATCATTCGGATCCCGCCGGTGGAGGCCGAAGGGCAACGGCACCTGGCCCGCGACCGTGGCGAACTGCAGAAAGAGGTGCTGCAACACTGCGACAGGATGCGCAAGCTGCTGCGCACTGTGGGCTGCTGGACCGCCGTTGCAGGGGACTTCAAGCAGCGGCTTGAGCAAGGCAAGGTACGCTGCTACGACGGCTCCCCTTTGCCGCAGCACCTGCTGGAAAGGCTGCTGCGTGAATGCGAGCGTATGGCGCTCGTGGAGCAGCAGTACAACGAGTTGGAGAAGTCCTGGTTCAAGCAGCTGCCGGCGACGGTTCAGGACCGGGTGAGCAAGCTGCAGCGGCTCAGGGCAATCGGTGATGTGGGAAGCGAGCGTCTGGTGCTGGAACTGTTCTGGCGAAACTTCGAAAACCGAAGGCAGGTTGGCGCTGCGGTGGGTCTAGTCCCGCAGCCTTACGACAGCGGGAACAGCCATGCTGACCAGGGCATCAGCAAGCAGGGTAACCGACGCGTCCGATCCCTGCTCATCGAAATGAGCTGGTTCTGGCTACGCTACCAGCCCGAGAGTGCGATCAGCCGGTGGTTTGCGGAGCGCACCGGGGGCAGCAAGAGCAAGCGCGGCCGACGGATCGCCATCGTCGCGGTGGCACGGCGCCTGGTCATCGCGTTGTGGCGATATCTGGAGCATGACGTCGTGCCCGACGGGGCAAGGCTGAAGACGGCGGCCCACTGACACGTTGTTTTGATTTGGTGATGATGTTGTGAGAAGGTGTCTGGCAAGGTAGTGAGCAGTTTGAAGTAGACAGGCCCGTGTTCCGCCCCGGTTGCATGACAACCGCCAATAGTAGATGGGGCCTGTACGCATCACGGTCAACTTAAGCGTAAGCGCATGCAGTATCAGGCTAGGCGGCCAAGCCGTCAGCGGATAGAAGGTGGTGAGCTAAGTCTCACGTCGCAGACCGAGAGCTTCAAAATGCCATACCAGTTGCTTGGGTACCGAATCACAGAGTCATCGTGATGAAAATCCGTGGCGAGCAAGACGCACGATTGGTCGACATGGTGCAAAGGCGTAGAGCGTGCCTTTGCACCAAGCCGGACAGTGTACGGCTGTATCGCTGATGTCAAGGATTACCCCCTCCTTGACATCAGCGATACAGCCGGGAGATGGGTGGACTTGAGAGAAAAGCCCTTGACAACGTAGTGTTCATGGAAGAAGGGTGGATAAACGAAGTGCATCCACCGTTTTCAGCCTCTAAAACCGCGTCTCGCGCGCAACGCGCAAGAACTCATCCAGTATCGGCGTACAGTCCAGCAGGTCCGTCCCACCCGCCCGGTGAAACTCCGGATGCCACTGCAATCCCATCACGAAATCCGCCCGCTGGTACCTGATCGCCTCGACGATCCCGTCCGGGTCGGACATCGCCTCCACCGTGATATCGCGCCCCAAATCCTTCACCGCCTGATGGTGGATCGAGTTGACCACCGGCCGCTGCGCGCGCGGGAACATCTGACCCAGGGTCGACCCAGGCGGGAAAATCACCGCGTGCCGGTGCGCGTCGTAATCGCTGTGCACGTGCGCCAGCGCGTCCGGCACGTTGGTCTCGACGTCCTGGTACAGCGAACCGCCGAACGCCACGTTGATCAGCTGGCAGCCGCGGCAAATGCCCAGCACCGGCTTGCCCGCGTCGACGAACTCGTGCAGCAGTTCCAGCTCGTACAAGTCGCGCGCCCGGTCGCCACTCCACTCCGGCCGCGTGGGCGACTCGGAATAGGTTTGCGGCGACACGTCCGCCCCGCCCTGCAGCACCAGTCCGTCGAGGTGGCGCGCGTAATGGCGCAGCGTGATGTTGGACGGATGCAGCAGCCCGTTGGTGTTCACCGTCGGGATCATGAACACCAGCACGTCGCGCGACATCACCCACTGCGCGATCGACTCTTCGAGATATTGCAGGTTCTTGCTGCGCAGTCCGGTCGAGCCGGGTTCGGGATGGAAGATGCGCGCCGAGATGCCGATGCGCAGTGTGCGGCGCATGAAATCGCGGCTGAAGCGGTCGCGCATCGCGCGCCAGCGCGACGACAGCACGCGGCGCGCCAGCGCCAGCGGCGTGTCGCCCTCGCGCTGGTAACGCGGGATGCCGTCGGAGCGGCGGTCGGGAACGCGCGCGGCCTGCTGGCCGCTGTCCTGGTCGGGCTGTGAGGCAGGTGCTTGGGGCTTGTCGGTTTCTGCCATGCCTCAACTATAGCCCGATCGGGGCTCGCGCACGATTGCAGTGCCGGTTGCGCCAGGATTTTACGCCGGCAGCGACAGCAAGCGCTTGAGCGTACCGACCAGCACGCGGTCGTTGATCGGCTTGTCGAGCATGCCGCGCACGCCGGCCGCGCGGGCGCGCGAGCAGTCGTACGGGAAGGCTGGGCTGACCATCAGCACCACCGCGATATCGGCGCCGCCGTCCTGCGCCTTGATCGTGCTGCACAGCTCGTACGGGTCGATGCCCGGCGCCGAGGTGTTCACCATGACCACCGACACCGGCGTCTCGTCGCACAGGCGCACTGCGGCGGGCGCGCTGTCGGTCCACTCGACGCCGAGGCGGCGCGCACCCAGCAGGCGTGCAACGTGGTCGCGGAAGGCCCCGCCCTTGTCGATGATGAGCACAGCGCCACGCGGCGGCGAGCGGCGCCGCATGATGTATTCGGATGGGTCGGTCAGGTCGACGTCGAGGCGCACGCTGCGGCGCCGCTCCGGCACGGACGGCAGGCCGCGCGCGGTCAGCTGCGCCAGCGCTTCGGCCCGGCGTGCGACCAGCCCGGCCAGCAGCTGGTACAGCTGGCCGGTATCGAAGGGACGCGGAAGGCAGGGGAAGGCCAGGTCGACGGCGGGCTGGCCAATGACGAGTGCGGGATGGACCTCGGGAGGACCGGCGGCTGACAGCGCGGCCAGCGCGTGCAGGTCGTCGCCGTTGACGATGGTGAGGTCGGGCTCTTGCAAACTGTCGTCGAGCAGGCAAAAATACGCCGGCCCCGCGGCAGGCGCCTGCGTCAGTGCGGCAGCGATGGTTGCCTGTTCCGGCTGAGAAAATCCGATCAGCCGCACGGCAAAGGGATATCTTTTCTCTTGCATGTTTGGAAACGGATCAATTGGTCCAGAGGCGGATAGCCTGCCGACCGTATGAATCTAACCACAAATTCACCCGCTGGCAAGCGTATTCAATCACGTCAAATCCGCATCGTTTGCCAGCCGACAAGATAGAATGCGCAGGCACGAGCACCCATGACATCGAACACCCACAAAGCCTGACCAAGTATGGCCACTAAAAAACCTGCATCCGACTACAGCGAATCATCCATCCGCGTCCTCAAGGGACTCGAACCCGTCAAACAGCGCCCGGGCATGTACACCCGGACCGAGAATCCGCTGCACATCATCCAGGAAGTGATCGACAACGCCTCCGACGAAGCGCTCGGCGGCCATTGCATGAACATCGTCGTCACGCAGAACGCGGACGGCTCGGTGACGGTGGAAGACGACGGCCGCGGCATCCCGGTCGGCCTGCACCCGGAAGAGCTGGTGCCGACGGTGGAAATCGTGTTCACCCGCCTGCACGCGGGCGGCAAGTTCGACAAGGGTTCGGGCGGCGCGTACGCGTTCTCGGGCGGCCTGCACGGCGTCGGCGTTTCGGTCACCAATGCGCTGTCGAAGCGGCTGGAGATCATGGTGTGGCGCAAGGAGCCGGACGGCACCGGCCTGCACAAGCTGGCATTCGAACATGGCGGCGTGGTCGAACCGCTGTCGTCCATCCCCGCCCCGCGCGACGGCAAGAAGTCCGGCACGCGCGTGACCGCGTGGCCCGATCCGAAGTACTTCGACTCGCCGGCGATCTCGCAAGTCGAGCTGCAGCGCCTGCTGCGCTCGAAGGCGGTGCTGCTGCCGGGCGTGACGGTCTCGCTGGTCAACGGCAAGACCGGCGACACCCAGGTTTGGAAGTACGACGAAGGCCTGCGCGGCTACCTGAACGAGATGCTGGCGCAGGGCAGCGGCGAGCCGCTGATCCCGGTGTTCGAAGGCGCCCAGTACTCGAACGGCGAGACCGACGGCTTCGCCGAAGGCGAGGGCGCCGCCTGGGTGGTGGCGTGGACCGAGGAAGGCGCGGTGGTGCGCGAATCCTACGTCAACCTGATCCCGACCTCGAACGGCGGCACCCACGAATCGGGCCTGCGCGACGGCCTGTATGGCGCGGTGAAGAACTTCGTCGAGATGCACTCGCTGCTGCCGAAGGGCGTCAAGCTGCTGCCGGAAGACGTATTCGCGCGCACCTCGTTCGTGCTGTCGGCGAAGGTGCTCGACCCGCAGTTCCAGGGCCAGATCAAGGAACGCCTGAACTCGCGCGATGCGGTGCGGCTGGTGTCGACCTTCACCAAGCCGCCGCTCGAACTGTGGCTGAACCAGCACGTCGACTACGGCAAGAAGCTGGCCGACCTGGTCATCAAGCAGGCCCAGTCGCGCCTGCGCTCGCTGCAAAAGGTGGAAAAGAAGAAGTCGTCCGGCGTGGCTGTCTTGCCGGGCAAGCTGACCGACTGCGAATCGTCGGACATCACCCGCAACGAACTGTTCCTGGTCGAGGGAGACTCGGCGGGCGGCTCGGCCAAGATGGGCCGCGACAAGGAATTCCAGGCCATCCTGCCGCTGCGCGGCAAGGTGCTGAACTCCTGGGAGACCGACCGCGACCGCCTGTTCGCGAACAACGAGATCCACGACATCGCGGTGGCGATCGGCGTCGACCCGCACTCGTACATGGACAGCCCGGACCTGTCGGGCCTGCGCTACGGCAAAATCTGCATCCTGTCGGATGCGGACGTGGACGGCTCGCACATCCAGGTACTGCTGCTGACGCTGTTCTTCAAGCACTTCCCTGCCCTGTTCCGCCACGGCCACATCTGCGTAGCGCGCCCGCCGCTGTATCGGGTCGACGCGCCGGCGCGCGGCAAGAAGCCGATCCAGAAGCTGTACGCGCTGGACGACGGCGAGCTGATCGCGATCGAAGACAAGCTGAAGAAAGATGGCCTGAAGGACGGCGCCTGGAGCATATCCCGCTTCAAGGGCCTGGGCGAGATGAACGCCGAGCAACTGTGGGAAACGACGATGAACCCCGACACGCGGCGGCTGCTGCCGGTATCGCTGGGCGACTTCGACCATGGCGAATCCGCCGCGCGCTTCAACATGCTGATGGGCAAAGGCGAAGCCGCCGCCCGCCGCGCCTGGATCGAAGAGCACGGCAACGAAACCGAAGCAGACATCTGACGAAAGAATTTCATAAATCGGGGTCAGACCACCATTTTCATAAATCGGGGTCAGACCACCATTTTGGAACGTTCCCAAATGGTGGTCTGACCCCGATTTTGGAATGTTGCAGATCCGGTAAGTAACGAATTGAACTGAATAAATATGTCAAATCAAGCAAATCTGTTTGAACAAGCCAACCCACAGTCCGAGGATGTCGAGACGCTGACGCTGTCCACCTTCGCGGAACGCGCCTACCTCGATTACGCCGTCTCGGTCGTCAAGGGCCGCGCGCTACCTGACGTGACCGACGGCCAGAAGCCGGTCCAGCGCCGCATCCTGTACCAGATGAATGAACTGGGCCTGGCCGCCAACGCCAAGCCGCGCAAATCGGCCGCCGTCGTCGGCGATGTGATGGGTAAGCTGCACCCGCACGGCGACCAGTCGATCTACGATGCCCTGGTGCGCATGGCCCAGGATTTCTCGCTGCGTTATCCGCTGATCGATGGCCAGGGCAACTTCGGCTCGCGCGACGGCGACGGCGCAGCGGCGATGCGCTACACCGAGGCGCGCCTGTCGCCGATCGCCAAGCTGCTGCTCGACGAGATCGACCAGGGCACGGTCGACTTCCAGTCCAACTACGACGGCCAGCACAAGGAGCCGAAGGCGCTGCCGGCACGCTTGCCGATGGTGCTGCTGAACGGCGCTTCCGGTATCGCGGTCGGCCTGGCCACCGAAATCCCTTCGCATAACCTGGGCGAGGTGGCGCAGGCCGCCGTCGCCATGGTCCGCAATCCGAAGATCACCCACGCCGAACTGATGGCCTTCATCCCCGGCCCGGACTTCCCGGGCGGCGGCCAGATCATCACCCCGCCTTCGCAGATCGCCGAAATGTACGGCAGCGGCCGCGGTTCGATGAAGGTGCGCGCGCGCTGGAAGATCGAGGAACTGGCGCGCGGCCAGTGGCAGGCTGTCGTCACCGAACTGCCGCCGGGCTGCTCGTCGCAGAAAGTGCTCGAGGAGATCGAGGAGCTGACCAACCCCAAGGTCAAGATGGGCAAGAAGGCGCTGTCGCCGGAGCAGCTGGCGCTCAAGCAGCTGATCCTCGGTTCGCTCGATACCATCCGCGACGAATCGGGCCGCAACGCGCCGGTGCGCCTGGTGTTCGAGCCGAAGTCGAAGAACCAGGACCAGACCGAATTCATGCTGATGCTGCTGGCGCATACCTCGCTGGAGTCGTCGAACCCGATCAACCTGGTGATGATCGGCGGCGATGGCCGTCCGCGCCAGAAGGGCCTGTCCGACATCCTGCAGGAGTGGATCGACTTCCGCTTCGTCACCGTGCGCCGCCGCACCGAGTTCAGGCTGGGCAAGGTCGATGACCGCATCCACATCCTCGAGGGCCGCGAAGCGGTCCTGCTGAACATCGACAAGGTGATCCACATCATCCGCAATTCGGACGAGCCGAAGTCCGCGCTGATCGCGGAGTTCCGCCTGTCCGACCGCCAGGCCGAGGACATCCTCGAGATCCGCCTGCGCCAGCTGGCACGCCTCGAAACCATCAAGATCCAGCAGGAGCTGGCCGAGCTGCGCAAGGAAAAAGGCACGCTGCAGGATATCCTCGACAATCCGTCGACGATGAAGCGCCTGATCATCAAGGAGATCGAGTCCGACGCCAAGCAGTATGGCGACACCCGCCGCACCCTGATCGAGGAAGCGCAGAAGGCCGTCGTCGAGCAGAAGGTGGTCGACGAGCCGGTCACTGTCGTCATTTCGGAAAAAGGCTGGGTGCGCGCGCGTACCGGCATCGGCCACGACGTGGCGCAGTTCACCTTCAAGGCGGGCGACTCGCTGCACGGCACTTTCGAGTGCCGCACCGTCGATACCCTGCTCGGCTTCGGCGACAACGGCAAGATCTATTCGGTGCCGGTGGCCGCCCTGCCGGGAGCGCGCGGCGACGGCGTGCCGATCACGACGCTGGTCGACCTGTCCGGCGGCGCCGGCGGCCGCCCTGTGCGCATCCTGCACTACTTCGCCGGCCCTGCGCAGACAAACCTGATGCTGGCGTCCGACGCTGGCTTCGGTTTCATGGCCAAGGCGGGCGACATGGTCAGCCGACTAAAGGGCGGCAAGGCCTTCATCACGCTCGATGACGGCGCCCTGCCGCTGGCGCCGCGCGTGGTGGAAGAAAAGGCCAGCGCCGTGGCCTGCCTGTCGGCCAAGGGCCGCCTGCTGGTGTTCGGCATGGACGAGATGAAGACCCTGGCCAACGGCGGCCGCGGCGTCACGATGATGGAGCTGGAGGACAAGGAGAAGCTGCTGGCGGTCCAGCCTATCAGCCAGAAAGGTGTGCTGGTCACCGGCATCTGGGCGACCAAGCCGCGCGAGGTGCCGCTGTCGGCGTCGGGCCTGCAGATCCACATCGGCAAGCGCGCGCGCAAGGGCAAGGCGCTGGTCACCAAAACCAAGGCACACGACCTGCGCCCGATCGTGTAAGCTTGCCCGCCAGGAGGGATTATCATGAAATCAATTGTCAATGTGACGATCGCATCATGTATCTGCACGCTGCTGCTCGCCGGCTGCGGGGGCGAGCCTGCACCGCCTGCACAATCCCTGGTGACGGCCAGCGCCTCGAAGCTTAGCGCGCAAACTGTCGCCGCCGCCGACTACCATCCGCTGATCTAGCGCGTCTACCTGGCCTACTTCGGCCGGCCGGCCGATCCGGCCGGACTGGCCTTCTATGCCCAGAAGTACCTGGAGGCCGGGGCGCCGACCGACGTCGCCGCCATTACGAACGCGTACAACGCCAGTGCCGGCGTCAAGGTGCTGGTCGACAGCTTCGGCCTTAGCCAGGAATCGCGCGACCTATACCCCGGCGATAACAAGGTGTTCCTGGCCGCGATCTACCGCAACCTGTTCAACCGCACGCCTGACGCGGTAGGCGAGGCGTTCTGGGTGGCCGCGCTCGACGGCGGCCACATCACGCGCGGCAGCGCAGCGATCTCGTTGATGGCGGGCGCGCAGAACGAGGACCGCACACTGGTGGACGTGAAGGTGAAGGTCGCCAGCGACTTCACCACCGCCCTCAACACCCCGTCGCGGCGTGCCGCCTACGACGGACTGGCCGCCAATGCGGTGGTCCGCCAGATGCTCGCGGATGTCACCCTTGCCACGGATCCCGGATCGTTCCCGCAGAAGATCGAAGCGACTATCGAATCGCTCGCCGGCGGCAAGGACCAGGCGATGCACGCCGAAGTGGTGGCGATCATCGAAGCCCGCTGCGTCGCCTGCCACTCTTCGTCGCCCACCTTCCCTGGCTTCTCGCCGGCGCTGCTGGGCATCCGTTACAACACCTCGGACCAGATCCGCGCCGGCGCCTTCGGCATTTATGCCAACGTGGTGCAGACGCAGTTCATGCCTTACGGGAATTTCACCGGCATGACCGACGCTGAACGCGCGGTCATCGCGACCTGGTACAACATGGGTGCGCCTTGAGCGCGCGTGCCGCGCTTGCGCTGATGCTCTCGCTGCCGCTTGCAGCGCCCGCATGGAGCGCGGCGCCGGGCAGCGCCGCGCCGCAGTTTTCGCTGCCGGGCCGCGACGGGCAGGTAGCGCTGGCCGCTTACCGCGGCAAGCATGTCTATCTCGATTTCTGGGCGTCGTGGTGCGCGCCGTGCAAACGCTCGTTCCCGTGGATGGGCGAGCTGCAGAAGCGCTTCGGCCCATCCGGGCTGGTG
This sequence comes from Massilia cavernae, assembly GCF_003590855.1. Lineage (GTDB taxonomy): Bacteria > Pseudomonadota > Gammaproteobacteria > Burkholderiales > Burkholderiaceae_D > Telluria_A > Telluria_A cavernae. The sequence goes on along the minus strand of NZ_QYUP01000066.1, from coordinate 14,884 downwards.
GTCGTGGCGGTCGATGTCGACGCCACCCGCGCCGATGCCGACCGCTTCCTCGCGGATGTCCCGGCCGGCTTCACGGTCACTTTCGACCCTGCGGGCTCGGTTGCGCGCCAGTTTGCGATCAAGGGTATGCCAAGCAGCATGCTGATCGATCCCTCCGGCCAGGTGTTGTACGTGCACGAAGGCTTCACCAAATCGACGCCGCAGGCGGTTGAAAAACACATCGAGCAGGCACTGAAAAAATAGGAGTTCAGGTTGATCGCAAGAATTCTGTCGCCGCAGTACTGTGCATGTCAGGATGCAGCGCAATGCCCCCCGTCCAGCCCTGGGAAAAACCGGGCGGCGCGATCATGCTGGCGGCGCTGGCTTTGCCGGGCCTTGCGCTCGGCGCCGATGCGCCCGACAGCGCCAGCATAAGCATCAAATACCTCGACTACCGCGACAGCCAGCCCAACCTCGACCGTGTCCATGTCGCCTCGCCCGCGCTGGAACTGATGGTGCCCATCGCGGGTGAATGGTCGGTCCGCGCAGGCGTGCTGTCGGATGCAGTGTCCGGCGCCTCACCGCGCTACCACACGGCTGTCTCCGGTGCGTCGCACTTCCGCGACCGCCGCAACAGCGTCGACGCTGAAGTGACGCGCTACCTGCCGCGCGCCACCGTTTCGCTGGCCGCCGGCCAGTCCGACGAAAACGACTACCGCTCGCGCCACGCGGCGTTGCAGGCGAGCGTCTCCAGCGCCGACAACAATACGACCTGGCTTGCCGGTATCGGTGCTGCGCGCGACCGCATCAACCCGGTCAACAAGGCGGTGACGGACGAGGAAAAGCATACGGTCGACCTGATGCTGGGCGTAACCCAGGTCCTGACGCCGGCCGACATCGTGCAGGCAGTGGTGACGACCGTGCGCGGCCGCGGCTATTTTTCGAATCCGTACAAGTACGTCGACAACCGCCCGCGCGAGCGCGACCAGCACAGTGCCCTGCTGCGCTGGAACCACCACCACGCCGCCTCCGGCGCCACCACGCGGCTCGGCATGCGCCATGCGGACAGCAGCGACGGCGTGCGCTCACACATGCTGCAGGCTGACTATGTGTGGCCTTTGAGCCGCGCCTGGACGCTGACTCCGTCGACGCGCGCCTACACCCAGTCCGCAGCCGACTTCTATTTCGACCCGGTGTACGACAAGCGCTTCGGCCCGCCCTTCCCGCCTGGCTTCGTCTTTGGCGCGCAAAGTTTCATGAGCGCCGACCAGCGCCTGTCCGCTTTCGGGGCGCTGACGCTCGCCCTGAAAATCGAACGCCAGGTCGGCAGGGCCACCACGGTCGACCTCAAGTTCGAGCGCTACGAGCAGAAGGCGAAGTGGCGCCAGTTCGGCAGCGGCAGCCCGGGCTTGCAGGACTTCAGCGCCCGCACCATCCAGGCCGGCATCACGCACCTGTGGTGACGCCGGTGTCCGAACAAAGCGTGCGGTTCGCCGCAATGGCGAGCGAATGCGAAATACGCCTGGCAGCCGGCGACGCCGGCGTATTGGCCGGCGAGGCAATTGCCGAAGTGCGGCGCATCGAATCCAAATTTTCGCGCTACCGGCCCGATTCCGTCATCGCCTGCATCAACCAGGCGGCAGGCCGGGACTGGACCGGCGTCGACGACGAGACCGGCGCCCTTCTCGATTATGCCGCCGCCCTGCATGCCACGAGCGGCGGGCTGTTCGACATCACCTCGGGCGTGCTGCGCCGCGCCTGGAACTTCACCACCCGGCATGTCCCTGCCGCCGCTGAACTGGCGCCCCTGCTCGCCCTCGTTGGCTGGGACAAGGTCCATCGCCGCACAGGCGCGGTGCGCCTCGGGCTGGAGGGAATGGAGCTGGACTTCGGCGGGTTCGGCAAGGAGTATGCGGCGGACCGCGCGGCGGCATTGCTGGCCGCGCGCGGCGTACGACACGGGTATGTGAACCTCGGCGGCGACATGCGCGTGATCGGCCCCCGGCCGGACGGCCAGCCGTGGAACATCGCCATCCAGGACCCGCGCATCGACGCCGCCGTGATCGCGTCGATCCCCGTAACAGCCGGCGCGCTGGCGACCAGCGGCGACTACGAACGCTATTTCGAAACCGGCGGTCGGCGCTACTGCCATATCCTCCATCCCGCTTCCGGCTGTCCCGTGACCTTCTGGCGCTCGGTCAGCGTGCTGGCGCCGCTGGCGACGGTTGCCGGCAGCCATGCAACGATCGCCATGCTGAAGCAGCATGGCGGCCTGCGCTTCCTCGACGACAGCGGACTGGCCTACCTGGCAGTCGACCGCGAAGGACGGATCCACCATCGCCACATCGCCGCGATGCGCGGCCAATAGCGGGCCCGCATGAAAAAGGACAGCCCGCGGCTGTCCTTTTTCATTCAAAGCGCTGTCCCAATTACTTGGTTGCGGCCTTCTTGACGTCGGCCGCAGCTTCAGCTTTCACCTCTGCGGTCTTGGCGCGCGCGATGGCCTTTTCCTCGGCCGCTTCAACCGCTACCTTCTCGGCCTTGGAATCGGCCTTGATCATTTTCTTCTCGGCCTTCAGATTCGCTTCGGCCATTTTCTTCTCGGCCTTGGCTTCCGCCTTCATCTTTTCTTCCGGGTCTGCTTTGGCCACGTCTTCATGCGCTTCGGCGTGCTTCTTCATCGCCTTCTTCTTTGCTTCGGCCTTTGTCTCGGTGGCTTTGGCGGTGGCCTTGGCGGACTTTTCGTCAGCCTTGGCGACTGCCTTGGCTTCCTTTTCCTGCGCCTTGGCGACGTCCTTCACTGCCTCTTGCTCGGCCTTGACCACTTCCTTGGTGGCTGGGTAGGTGGTGGTGGTCTGCGCATACACGGAGGTAGCGAACAAGCCGGCGATCAGGGATGCGAGTACTTTATTCATAGTGTGACCTTTCGTGTAAATGGGGGTATCGCGGACGTTCGGCCCGTCGTTCAGGTGCCTCCGTCCTTCATGGCGCCCTTCTGCAGGGACGAGTCCAGCATAGCACCGCTCAACAGGAGTTCCGTACGCTGCCTCACCTAGTTTGTAACTATTGTAAGTACGGCCAAAGGGCGAAAAAAAAGGCGCCCAGGAAACTGGAACGCCTTGTCGCCACTGGGCGGAACGCTTATTTCGCTTGCCGCGGACGCGAATACAGGTCGATGATCTCGGCGATGCCGTCGCTGCATGCGTTACAGAATTTTTCACTTCGGTCGAACATCAGGCACTGCATTTCCGAGCGGTAGTAGCCGGTCGCCTCGTAATTGGCGCCCTCGAACGCGCCCACGTCGTGGCGGTGTTTTGCCTTGGAGAACAGTTCGTTGGTGTGCGCCAGGTCTTCGCGGAACAGCGCGCTCATTTCCGACTCCGGCCGGTTGGCCGCGCGCAGCGCCGCGCGGCGCTTCTGGTAGGCGCGCGAATATTCTTCGTACTCGGCTTTCGGCCACGGCGTCGGCAGCGGGGTGCCGGCCTTGACGTCCTTCTTCCACTTGACGCTGGCCGGGTCGCGCAGCGCCGTCACGTTGGGCTCCCACGGTTCGATCCGGGTGGCGCCGGCCTGGTAGGCCACCGGCGAGGTGTAGTACTCGTCGGCCAGGCCGGCGAAGTGGTGGCCGAACTCGTGCACGAACAGGTAGTTGGCCCAGTCGTTGCTGGCCGCCGCGGTGCTGAACTGCCCGAAGATGCCGCCGCCGCCGTAGGTCTCGTTGTTCACCAGGATCTCGATGAACTCGTAGGGCGCGTGCTGGGCGATGTCGCGCAGCGCGCGGTTGTCCAGCGTGAGCACGTAACGCTCGCTGCCGAAGATATCGTAGCGGGTGCCCAGCGCCGACGGGTTGTGCACCCCGGTCGACGGCCGCGTGATGCCCGATTTTTCGGTCGGCACCGCGATCGCCCACACGTTGAAATCGGCGGCGCGCTCCTTGAACGGCGACACCGTGAACAGGTAGTCGGCCAGGCGGCGCGCGTCGGCTTCGAACTTCTTCATGTCGCGCGCGGTGTAGCCGTCGCCCATCACCAGCAGGTCGACTTTTTGCGGCGACGGGCCGCTCACGCGGATCGGGACCGGCTTGGCCGGCGCGGCCGGCTGCTTCTTCACCACCTCCTGCGCTTCCGGGTCGATGTCGACGCTCCACACCACCGAGAAGGCGTTGCGCTCGTCGCGCTTGAGGATGCGCACCCGCACCGGCTTGTCGAATTTCGGGAAGCGCACCGATTCCTCGAAGCCGCGGTTCATGCGGTTGGCTTCCTCGGTGGTGCGCCATTCGCCGAAGATGGTCGAGAAGCCGCGCGAGTACAGCAGGTCGCCGTTCTTCGCGTCCACCACTTCCACCCGGTTCTGGCCGCGGTTGGTCTCGTCCAGCGCCTGCGACATGTCGCCCGGCCAGGGCAGCGGCTCGATCACCACGCGTTCGAGCGCGTAGCTGTCCTGCAGCGCATTGCCGCTATGGAGGTAGTCGACGCGGACGGTAGCGGGCTGCTGGGCGCCGGCGGCGCCGGCCGCGAGCAAGAGCGCGGCCGCGCACGAGCGGATCAGGGAAAAGGGCATGGGCTTTCCTCGGAGGGCATTGGATTGTGCAGCATTGTAATGCTGCCAAGCCCTCAGCGGTACTGGTAGAGCGGCTGGCGTACGACGATGGGGCGGATGTCCAGCCGCACGCGGTACACCGAATAGGCGTCGCTGATCGGCGACTGGTAGCCGACGCTGTCGGCCTCGCGGGTGAAGCGGAATTCGAAGCCGACCTCGGGCTCCTTGTCGAGCGGGCTGCCGAGCGCGATGCCGACCGCTTCGCGCTGGTCGCTGTCGATCAGCCTGGCCATCAGGTCGATCACCGTGCTGTTGCCGAGGATGTCGGCGCTGAACAGCGGGCCGCGGTAGTAAGGCTTGGCGGGATCGAGCTTGCCGTCCGCCTTTTCGCGCGGCGGCGTGATGACGCCGGTCGCGAGGTTGAGGCGGTCGCCGTTGTCCAGGTAGCTGAGCTTGACGTTGCTGACGTTGAACATCCCTTCGCGCGCGGTGGCATCCTTCATGTCCAGCATCAGCGCGCCGCGGTAGCCCACGATTTCGACCTGGCGGTCGGCGGTCACCACCATCGCGGTGTTCTCGTCGATGCCCAGGCCCAGCTTGTAGCCTTTCTTGAGCATGGCCGGGAACATGCGCGCGAAGCGGCCGCGCACCAGCAGGTGCTGGTCGACGAAAATGTCTTCGCCGATGAAACCGAGGCCGGGCGCGATCTCGTTGCCTTCCTCCACGCCCTGCTTGAGCGTGGCCAGCACGGTGCGCGCGTTGTAGAACATGGTGCTGCTCATGATGGCCGCGCCGGCGCTGGTGCCGGCGATGACGCCGCCGCGCCGGTACATGTCCCACAAGGCGTCGAGCACGCGGGTGTTGCTGCCGTCGGGACGGCGCAGCGCGCGCGTGATGCGGCTCTGGTCGCCGCCGGCGAAGTAGGCGCCGCCGGCGCTGCGCACCGCTTCGGCCAGTTCGGGATCGTCGGCCGCGGCCAGGTAGTCGGTGCCGGCCAGCGTCACCGCCACCGGCACGAAGAAGGCCCTGGCGCCGTATTTGTTGAGGCGCTCGACATTGGTGTCGCCGGCAAATTGCGGGTTGGCCGAGGCCGAACCGAACACTGCAATGCGGGCGCCCTCGCCTCCCGCCAGGCTGACGATGCGCGACCATACCGGCACGTTCTCGCTGCGCAGCGCGCCGCCGATGATCACCAGCGAACCCTTGGGCGCGTCGGCCTCCGCGGCCATGCCTTGGCCCGCGCCCAGCAGTACTGCCATCAACATGAGCAATCGAAAAACACGGTCTGACATCGAACACCTTCCGGGCGGGGCGTAATCAGGAGGATAAGGATACCCTCGCGCAACTTCGGCTATTTGCTTGCGCGCAATGCGGCTTCCCGGGTCGCTCAGCCAGCCGAAACATCTGTTTTTGAAATATTAATGGATAATCGCCGAACGGCCTGTTCCGCCAGACTTTTCCGATTCTAATCATGCACGCACAAATCCATCCGATATCCGTACAGGACAGCAGCGCCTTCTTCCGGCTCACCAGCCTGCACTTCGGTACGCCGGGGCAAGGCAGGAAGGTATACATACAGGCCGCTCTGCACGCGGACGAGGTGCCCGGCATGCTGGTGGCGCAGTTCCTGCGTAACGAACTGGCCTCGCTCGAGGCTGCGGGCAAGATCCACGGCGAAATCATCCTGGTGCCGGCGGCAAACCCGATCGGCCTGTCGCAGGCGATCCACGGCGCGCCCTTCGGCCGCTTCGACCTTTCCACCGGCATCAACTTCAACCGCGCCTACAAGCAGGTGGCGGACGAGCTCAAGGTGTCGCTCGAAGGCAAGCTGGGCGCAGGCAGCGAGGCCAACGTCGCGCTGGTGCGCGAGCATGCCCTGCGCTCGGTGCAGGCCTGGCAGCCGCTCAACGACGCCGAGGCGCTGAAGAAGATACTGTTGGGCATGGCGATCGACGCCGACATCGTGCTCGACCTCCATTGCGAAACCGAAGCGTCGGTCCACATCTACACCGGCACCCCGCTGGCGGACGCGGTCAGGCCGCTGACGGCGCTGATGGGCGCGCGCGCCCTGCTGCTGGCATTGCAGGCGGGCGGCGAACCCTTCGACGAAGCGTGCAGCCGCCTGTGGTGGGACCTGGCCGGCCACTTCGGGCCCGCGTTCCCGCTGCCGCCCTCCTGCGTGGCGACGACGGTGGAGCTGCGCGGCGAAACCGACGTCAACTACGAATGCGCGGCCCAGGACGCACGCGGGTTGCTGCAGTACCTGATCCATGAAGGCGTGCTCGACCAGCCGCCGGTGGCGCTGCCCGAGCCGCTGTGCGAGCCGACCCCACTCGAAGGCGTCGAGCCCGTCAACGCACCGCACGCCGGCGTACTGGTCTACCTGAAAAACCTGGGGGACAAGCTGGAGGCGGGCGACGCCATCGCCGACCTGATCGACCCGGTCAGCGGCGCCGTCACCACCTTGCGCTGCACGGTGCCGGGCGTGTTCTTTGCGCGTAGTGCGAGCAGGCACTTGCTGCGGGGTATGAATGTGGGCAAGGTCGCGGGACCGGTGGCGTTTCGTTCCGGATCGCTCCTGAGCTTGTAGCCGCTCAGGAAACGTAGATGTTGGGGAAATAGCGCTCGAGCAGGGTATCCGGCTGCTGCGGCGAGGCGAAGCCGAACTTCTCGAACAGCTCGTGCGCGTTGTTCGAGGCCAGCGTCAGGCGGCGCAGTCCCTGCAGGCTGGGATGGGCCAGCAGGGTTTCCATGATCTCCCTGGCGTAGCCGCGGCCCCGGTATTCGGGTACGACGAACACGTCGGCCAGGCTGCCGAAGGTGGCGTAGTCGGTGACCACGCGGGCGAACGCCACCTGGCGCCCGTCGACATAGCCACCAAAGCACAGCGAGTTCTCGATCGCGCGGTCGACCACGTTGCGCGGAATGCCGACCGCCCAGGTCGACTGTTCGCTCAGGAAGCGGTAGATGAGGGGAACGTCGAGTTCCGTCCGGTCGGTACTGATCTGCAAGGCTGACATGGCTATGGCATCCAATACTGATAAAAGACTAATTCTACAGTCGATTCCCGGTCATTGACATGCCCGCACGATACGCCGCCGCCATGCGCCGGCACGATCCCGGTTTTGGGCGCCGAAAGCCGCCTGGCCAGGGCGGGGGGAATTCCACGCCAGCCCTGTAACCTGTTTATAATCAGGTAACTCAATAGGATGTATCAATAATGACTTCACAACTTTCCACCAAAGGCGAAGCCTGGTCGGCGCGCTTTTCCGAACCGGTCTCCGACCTCGTCAAACGCTATACCGCTTCCGTCTTCTTCGATAAGCGCTTGGCCCTGTTCGACATCCAGGGCTCGCTGGCGCACGCCGAAATGCTGGCCGCGCAAGGCATCATCTCCGCCGCCGACCGTGCCGAGATCGAACGCGGCATGGCCCAGATCAAGGGCGAGATCGAAGCCGGCAGCTTCGAATGGCTGCTCGACCTCGAAGACGTCCACCTGAACATCGAAAAACGCCTCACCGAACTGGTGGGCGACGCCGGCAAGCGCCTGCACACCGGCCGTTCGCGCAACGACCAGGTGGCCACCGACATCCGCCTGTACGTGCGTGCCGCGATCGACGACATCGTCGGCCTGCTCGATAGCCTGCGCGGCGCCTTGACCGCCCTCGCCGAGCGCCACGCCGACACCATCATGCCGGGCTTCACCCACATGCAGGTGGCGCAGCCGATCACCTTCGGCCACCACATGCTGGCCTACGTCGAGATGTTCGGGCGCGACGCCGAGCGCATGCAGGACGCCCGCAAGCGCGTCAACCGCCTGCCGCTGGGCGCGGCCGCGCTGGCCGGCACCACCTTCCCGATCGACCGCGAACGCGTGGCGCGCACGCTGGGCTTCGACGACGTCTGCCACAACTCGCTGGACGCCGTCTCCGACCGCGATTTCGCGATCGAGTTCTGCGCCGCCAGCGCGCTGGTGATGACCCACGTGTCGCGCCTGTCCGAGGAACTGGTGATCTGGATGAGCCCGCGGGTGGGCTTCATCGACATCGCCGACCGCTTCTGCACCGGCTCGTCGATCATGCCGCAAAAGAAAAATCCGGACGTGCCGGAACTCGCGCGCGGCAAGACCGGCCGCGTGTACGGCCACCTGACCGCGCTGCTGACCCTCATGAAAGGCCAGCCGCTGGCCTACAACAAGGACAACCAGGAAGACAAGGAGCCGCTGTTCGACACCGTGGACACCGTGGTCGACACCCTGCGCATCTTCGCCGACATGGCCGGCGGGGTCCAAGTCAAGCCGGACGCGATGCGCGCGGCCGCGCTGCAGGGCTACGCCACCGCGACCGACCTGGCCGACTACCTGGTCAAGAAGGGCCTGCCGTTCCGCGACGCCCACGAAGCGGTGGCCCATGCGGTACGCGCCTGCGACGATGCGCGCTGCGACCTGTCCGAGATGTCGCTCGAAAAGCTGCGCCAGTTTTCGCCGCTGGTCGGCGAGGACGTGTTCGCCGTGCTGACGCTGGAAGGATCGGTGGCGGCGCGCGACCATGTGGGCGGCACCGCGCCCAACCAGGTGCGGGCGGCCATCGCCCGCGTGCGCAAGCAACTGGGCAAGTAAGCAGCGCCCGGCGAGGCGCGAAAAAACACAATAACGGAGACAAGCAAACATGTTCATGTCAATTTCGCGCTTCATCGACAAACTCAATGAAAAGATAGCCGGGGCCGTCAGCTGGGCGCTGCTGGCCGCGGTCATCATCTGCGCCGGCAACGCCCTGGTCCGCTACGCGTTCAACTACAGTTCCAACGCGTGGCTGGAAATCCAATGGTACCTGTACGGCGCCATGTTCCTGCTGGCCTCCGCCCACACCCTCAAGCGCGACGAACATGTGCGCATCGACGTCGTGGTCGGCCGCTTCTCGAAGCGCACCCAGGTCTGGATCGACCTGTTCGGTTTCCTGCTGTTCCTGCTGCCGGTCTGCCTGCTGATCCTGTACGACGCGATCCCCTACGCCCAGATCTCGATCCAGAGCCAGGAAATGTCCAGCAACGCGGGCGGCCTGATCGTCTGGCCGGCCAAGCTGCTGGTGCCGCTCGGCTTCTTCCTGCTGATCCTGCAGGGCATCTCCGAAATCATCAAGCGCATCGCCTTCCTGGCCGGACGCATCGACGGCCACGAGTTCGCCAAGCACGTCACCACGCCGGAAGAAGAGATCGAGGCCATCAAGGCCGCGAACAAACTGAACTGATCCCGTCAACAATAATAAATAGCAAAGAGACACATGGAACAATTCATCATCGCGAACATCGCGCCGATCATGTTCGGCGCACTTGTCATCTTCCTGCTGTCGGGTTTCCCGGTAGCGTTCTCGCTGGCGGCGAACGGCCTGTTCTTCGGTCTGGTCGGCATCGAACTGGGCTTGCTGCGTCCCGAACTGCTGCAGGCGCTGCCGAACCGGATCTTCGGCATCATGGCCAGCGACACGCTGCTCGCGATTCCCTTCTTTACCTTCATGGGACTGATCCTCGAACGGTCGGGGATGGCGGAGGATCTGCTTGACACGATCGGGCAGCTGTTCGGCCCGATCCGCGGCGGCGTCGCCTACGCGGTCATCTTCGTCGGCGCGCTGCTGGCGGCGACCACCGGGGTGGTGGCGGCATCGGTGATCTCGATGGGCCTGATCTCGCTGCCGGTCATGCTTCGCTACGGTTACGACAAGAAGCTCGCCAGCGGCGTCATCGCCGCGTCCGGTACGCTGGCCCAGATCATCCCGCCGTCGCTGGTGCTGATCGTGATGGCCGACCAGCTGGGCCGCTCTGTCGGCGACATGTACAAGGCCGCCTTCGTGCCCGGCCTGCTGCTGACCGCGATGTATGCCGGCTACGTGCTGGCGGTTTCGATTTTCCGTCCGAAGGACGTGCCGGCGCTGCCGCTGGAAGCGCGCAACCTGCGCGAACCGAACGGCGACAGCGGCATCAAGTCGCTGGCCCTGCTGGTGCTGGCCGCGGTCGGGGTGGCGTTCGCTTTCTCGGCGCTGTGGGGCGCAAGCCACCCGAACCTGGCGTCCGACGAACTGGGCATCTACTCGGCCGCGGCCGGCATCACCATCGCCTTCGTGCTGGCGCTGGCCAACCGCTACCTGAAGCTTGGCCTGCTGTCACGCATGGCCGAACGCGTGGTGTTCGTGCTGGTCCCGCCGCTGGCGCTGATCTTCCTGGTGCTGGGCACCATCTTCGTCGGCATCGCCACCCCGACCGAGGGCGGCGGCATGGGCGCGATGGGTGCGTTGCTGCTGGCGATGATGAACGGCCGCCTGACCTGGAGCCTGCTGAAGCAGGCGATGAACTCGACCACGCGGCTGGCCTGCTTCGTCATGTTCATCCTGGTCGGCTCCACCGTGTTCGCGCTGGTGTTCCGCGCGGTGAATGGCGACCTGTGGGTCGAGCACCTGCTGACCGGCCTGCCGGGCGGCGTGCTGGGCTTCCTGATCGTCGTGAACATCATGTTCTTCCTGCTGGCCTTCTTCCTCGACTTCTTCGAGCTGGCCTTCATCCTGGTGCCGCTGGTCGGCCCGGTCGCGGAAAAGCTGGGCATCGACCTGATCTGGTTCGGCGTGCTGCTTGGCGTGAACATGCAAACCTCCTTCATGCACCCGCCGTTCGGCTTCGCGCTGTTCTACCTGCGGTCGGTGGCGCCGAAAGAGGTCAAGACGTCCGACATCTACTGGGGCGCGATTCCGTTCGTCTGCATCCAGGTGATCATGGTGGGGCTGATCATCGCCTTCCCGAACCTGGTGTCGGTCGAGCAGAAGGTCGACATGAAGGAAGAACTGGAACTGAAGATCGATGCGCCAGGCCTCGACCTGCAGGCGCCGGCGCCTGAAACCACCACCGAAGACCAGACCCCGCAACTCGACTTCTCGAGCGACGCGGATCCGGCCAAGAAATAACAGATTCGAGCAGGAGAGAAATCCAATGAGCATAGGCGGAAAAACATTCGACGAGGCGCTGGCGTCCTTGTCCGACATGACGGGCGGTATGGTGGCGATCGGCCGCGACGAGCACCTGGCGCGCATCGCCAGGGCGCAGGCGCGCATGCGCGAACTGGACATCGACGCCATCTACCTCAACGCTGGCACCAACCTCGCCTACTTCACCGGCACCAAATGGCATCCGAGCGAACGCATGGTCGGCGCCATCCTGCCCGCCGACGGCGCGCTCGAATACATCGCGCCCGCATTCGAGGAATGCACGCTGCAGGGCTTCATGGTGGTCGAAGGCCGCGTCAACTGCTGGGAGGAGCACGAAAGCCCGTACGCGCTGTTCGCCGACGTCCTGGGCCGCATGGGCGTGGTGCAAAGCGATGCAGCGCCGGCCCGCGTCGGCATGTGCGAGAGCGCGCCGTGGTTCATCGCCGACGGCGTGCGCAAGGCCGCTCCCGGCTACGCGCTGGAGAACGCGGCGCTGGTGACCACCTTCTGCCGCGCGCGCAAGTCGCCGGCCGAGATCGCGCTGATGCAGCGCGTGAAGGACATGACGCTGGAAGTCCACAAGGCCGCGGCCAGCATCCTCTACGAAGGCATCAGCACCACCGAGGTCGAGGAATTCATCGCGCGCGCGCACCGCAAGGTCGGCGCGCCCGGCTCGTACTTCTGCATCGTGCTGTTCGGCGAAGCGACCGCGTATCCGCACGGCGTCAACTACGTGCAGAAGCTGCAGCGCGGCGACATGGTGCTGATCGACACCGGCTGCAAGGTCATGGGCTACATCTCGGACATCACGCGCAGCTACGTGTTCGGGGAACCGACCGAACGCCAGCGCTTCGTGTGGAACGCGGAAAAGGCGGCGCAGGCGGCCGCATTCGACGCGGCGCAGCCCGGCACGCCGTGCCGCAAGGTCGACGAAGCGGCGCGCGCCTCGCTGGTGGCCAACGGCTTCGGCCCCGGCTACAAGCTGCCCGGCCTGCCGCACCGCACCGGCCACGGCATCGGCATGGACATCCACGAAGGCCCTTACCTGGTCGGCAGCGACGAGACCCCGCTCGACACCGGCATGTGCTTCTCGAACGAGCCGATGATCTGCATCCCCGGCGAGTTCGGCATCCGGCTCGAAGACCATTTCTACATGAGCGCCGAGGGCCCGCGCTGGTTCACCCAGCCTTCGCATTCGATCGAGAAACCGTTTGGCTGACGCCGCCGCAGCAGCGCCTCGGTGCGAGCCGGGCGCTTCGGAAGGTTTATAATCCAGACAAGAACCGGATCGGCTGGCGGAAGGAGACCAGTGGTTGGCGGCCCTCCAGTTACCGGCAGTTGTTTTGAATGTTGATGCATTTGGACAGGCGCTCCGGGCGAACTCCACATGACGAAAACGGACGATCCGTCATTCGACCAGATGTTCCAGGCATGCCCATGTGGATTTACGATCTGGACACGCTGGCGTTCTTGGCGGTCAATACCGCCGCCGTGATGCATTATGGGTACAGCGAAGCCGAATTCCTTGCGCGTACCATTGTCGACCTGCGCCCGCCCACAGAGTACGCCCGCCTGCACGAGAACCTGCGCAACACCCCCTCCAGCACGCTTGAAAAAACCGGCGCCTGGATCCATCGCAAGAAGGATGGCACCCTGATCAGCGTCGACATCACTTCCCACCCGATCAGTTTCCACGGCCGTTCATGTCGCTGCGTGATGGCGCATGACATTACCGAACGGGTGCAGGCGCACAACAAGGTCGCGCGCCTGAACCGCGTGTACGCCGTCCTCAGCGCCATCAACTCGGCCATCGTGCGCATCCCGACCGCGACGCGCTGTTTATCGAGGCCTGCCGCCTGGCGACCATGGAAGGCGGCTTCATCAGCGCGGCCATCTCCATCCCCCGCCCCGGCGGCAAGCAGATCCCGGTGGTGGCCAGGTGCGGCGCCATCGTGGCGATGGCGCACAGCCTGCACCTGCGCGTGGTGGCCGAAGGCGTGGAAACGCGCGAGCAGCTCGACGTGATGCGCTCGTTGCGGTGCGATGAAATCCAGGGATTTTATTTCAGCCGGCCAGTGCCGGCCGACGACTTCGAGGAAATGCTGCGCGCCGGCCGCCTGCTGCCGCCGCCCGACGGCGCGCTTGGGCACTACCATATCCAGGCGCGCGGCATGCCCCGGCATGAAGCCGGGGCGCGTGCACAATCAGTTGCGCTTCATGACCAGGGTCAGGATGTCGTAACTGGCCACCAGTTCGTCGTTCTGGTTGGTGACCTGTACATCCCACGCCACCACGCCCTGTCCCACGCCGCGCTCGTCGGTGCGGTTGCGGTCGACCTTGCGCTTGCAGGTCAGGCGCGCGCGGATGGTGTCGCCGATCGCCACCGGCGTGATGAAACGCAGGTTGTCGAGGCCGTAGTTGGCCAGCACCGGGCCCGGCGCGGGCGACACGAACAGGCCGGCGGCGGCCGACAGCACGAAGTAGCCGTGCGCGATGCGCTTGCCGAACTGCGAATCCTTGGCCGCGATCTCGTCGAAGTGCATGTAGAAGAAGTCGCCCGATATGCCGCCGAATGCCACGATGTCGGCCTCGCTCACGGTGCGGCGGTGGGTCAGCAGCGAGTCGCCCATCTGCAGCTCCTCGAAGTATTTGCGGAACGGGTGGACTTCGCTCTCGCGCACGGCTGCGCCGCGCACGTATTCGCCGGTGACCGCCGACAGCATGGTCGGCGAACCCTGCACCGCGGCGCGCTGCAGGAAGTGGCGCACCGCGCGGATCCCGCCCAGCTCTTCGCCGCCGCCCGCGCGGCCGGGGCCGCCGTGCTTCAGCTGCGGCAGCGGCGAACCGTGGCCGGTCGAATCGACCGCCGCTTCGCGCTCGAGGATATGGACACGGCCGTGCGATGCGGCGGCGATCGGCACCGCGTAGGCGGCGATCGCGGGCTCCTTGGTCACCAGCGTGGAGACCAGGCTGCCTTTGCCGCGCGCGGCCAGCGCCAGCGCTTCGTCGATGCCTTCGTAGGTCATCATCGTGCTGACCGGGCCGAAGGCCTCGACGTCGTGCACGGCGTCGTTAGCCATCGCATCGCGGCACAAGAGCAGGGTCGGCGAGAAGAACGCGCCGGAAGCCACGCCTTCGCCGACCGGATTGAAGCCGTCGCGCGCGCCGAACACGATCTCGTTGCCGCGCGCAAGTATCTCGACGCGCTCGCTGACGTCGCGGTGCTGGTCCATCGAGGCCAGCGCGCCCATGCGCACGCCTTCCACCGACGGGTCGCCCACCACTACTTTGGCCAGCCGGTCGCGCAGGCGCTCGGCCACCGCGTCGACCTGGTTCTTCGGCACGATGATGCGGCGGATCGCGGTGCATTTCTGGCCGGCCTTGCCGGTCATCTCGCG
>NZ_QYUP01000065.1 GCF_003590855.1 Massilia cavernae | reverse complement strand
GTCGTTGATCAGGAATTCGAGGTGGGTCTCGCCGCCGTACCAGCCGGCGCCGGTCTCGCCGATGTAGCGGCCGGTGGCGCCCATCTGCAGGCCGCGGTCGAGCATCAGGCGCGGGTACAGCGTCAGGTCGCGGTTGGGCGCGATGTTGAAGTAATAAGGCACCATCACTTCGGCCGCGCCCTTGGCGCCGAAACCGACGCTCGGCGGCAGCCAGCCGGAACGGCGCGCGCCCGACAGCGAAAACGACAGCGCCGGCGAGCCGAGGATGGGGAAGCCCTTGAAGTACACCACCGTGCCGCCGGCCACGCCGACGTCGCGGCCGGCGTCGAGGCGCAGCGTGCTCGCCCTCAGGTACCAGTCGGGGCTGGTGCCTTCGCAGGTGCTGTAGGTGCCGTTGATGACCACGGCCTCGTCTTCGCTGATGAAGTCGAGGCGTCCGGCGCCGCCCTGGGCGTTGTTCATTTCGAGCTTGTACTTCGGCTCGAGCACGTAACCCTTGCCGGAGCTGAGGTTCAGTTTCAGTTCGTCGCCGCTGTAGCGGTCACCGAAGCGCTCCATGAACACATTGCCGCGCGCGGTCACTTCGTCTTCCACCACCTTGTAGCAGGCGGAGTCGGCCGTGACGCGCGTTTTGCCACGTATCAGTTCGACATCACGCTGAAGCACGACTTCGCGGTCGGGGCGGCCTGTTATTTGTTCGGCAAGCACCGTGACCGGCGCGTCCGGGTCTTCGGTCCTGTCTGCGGCAGGTGCTGTCTGGGCGTGCACCGGCACCGCGGTGGCGGTGACGATCGCTGTCAAGGCGTAGGCCCAGCGCTGCGAGGGTAATGGAGCCGGAATCCAGCTCATGAAAAGATACGTGCAAACACCATAGCAGGCGCTTTTTTGAGTTTAATCCCTTATTATATGGGATTGTGTCACTCAAACGGATTCCACAGGCTGCTTCATGTCTTTATTGTCATCTACTACCCCCGCACCCCAGTCCGACGCCCGCCTGCAGCAACTCTCAGCATGGCTCGGAACGCTTAACCTGGTGCAGGTCGAGACCCAGCGCCCTGCCTCGTCCGACGCCAGCTTCCGCCGCTACTTCCGCCTCGACGTGATGCCCGAACTGCGCGCCAAACTGGGCGACACGCTGATCGCGATGGACGCGCCGCCCGAGCGCGAAAACGTGCCGGCCTTCGTCCATGTGCAAGGCCTGCTGCTCGAAGCCGGCGTGACCGTTCCCGCCATCGTCGCGCAGGACGTGCCCAACGGCTTCCTGCTGCTGTCCGACCTCGGCACCACCACCTACCTGCAGCGCCTCGACATCGACAACGCGCCGTTCATGTATTCGGACGCGGTCGACGCGCTGATCCAGTTCCAGCTGCACAGCAAGCCGGACGTGCTGCCGAACTACGACCGCGCCTTCATCGAGCGCGAGCTGAACCTGTTCCCCGAATGGTATGTCGGCAAGCACCTCGGCATCACCATGACGCCGGAACAGGGCGAGCAGCTGAACAAGGTGTTCGAGGCGATCATCGCCAACAACCTGGCGCAGCCGCAGGTGTTCATGCACCGCGACTTCCATTCGCGTAACCTGATGTTCATCGACCAGGGCAACCCGGGCGTGCTGGACTTCCAGGATGCGGTGTTCGGCCCGGTCACCTACGACCTCGGCTCGCTGCTGCGCGACGCCTACATCCAGTGGGACGAGGAAGTGGTGCTGGACTGGGTGGTACGCTACTGGCAGCGCGCCAAGCAGGTCGGCCTGCCGGTCAATCCGGATATCGACGCCTTCTACCGCGACTTCGAATTCATGGCGCTGCAGCGCCACCTGAAGATCCTCGGTATCTTCTGCCGCCTGAACTACCGCGACAGCAAGGCGATCTACATGGGCGATTTGCCAACCGTGGCCGATTACGTGCGCAAGACCGCCAACCGCTACACCGTGCTCAAACCGCTGGTGCGCCTGCTCGACACGTTCGAGGACAAGGCGCCGCAGGTCGGCTACACCTTCTGATCGCAGGCTCCAAATGAAAGCAATGATTTTTGCCGCCGGCCGCGGCGAGCGCATGCGTCCGCTGACGGACACCTGCCCGAAGCCGCTGCTGAAAGTACGCGGCCGTCCGCTGATCGTGTGGCACGTCCTTAACCTGGTGCGCGCCGGGATCACCGAGATCGTCATCAACCACGCCCACCTCGGCCACATGATCGAAGAAGAACTGGGCGACGGCAGCAAGTACGGCGCGCAGATCGCGTACTCGCACGAGGAAACCGCGCTCGAAACGGCGGGCGGCATCGCCAATGCGATGCACCTGCTGGGCGACGAACCGTTCGTGGCGGTATCGGGCGACATCTACTGCCCCTACTTCGACTTCGAACAGGTCGAGGACGTATTGCACGACAAGGACATGTGGGGCAACCCCTACCCTGCCGACAAACGCGACGTGTGCTGGCTGTACCTGACGCCGAACCCGTGGCACAACCCGGAAGGCGACTTCGCGCTGAACATGTACTCGGTGTCCAACGAAGGCACGCCGAAGTGGAACTTCGCCAATATCGGCGTCTACCGTCCCGAGATGTTCGCGGCGATCAAGCCGGGCGAGAAGGTCCGCATCGGGGGCTTGATGCGCGAATACGCCGACCGCGGCCAGGTCGGCGGCGAAGTGTACGAAGGCGAATGGGTGAACGTCGGCACCGTCGCGCAGCTCGACGAACTCAATGCACCGCTGGCCAAAAAGGCAAAGGCATGAAACAGCACATGGCGCGGCGCGAGCGGCTGCTTGGGCAGATGCCCGCGGGCGCCGTCGCGGTACTGGCCACCGCGCCTGAAGTGCCGCGCAACGCCGACAGCGACTACCCCTACCGCCACGACAGCGCCTTCTATTACCTGACCGGCTTCACCGAGCCCGAAAGCGTGGTGGTGCTGGCGGCCGCGCGCGACGGCCAGCCCGCGAAGGCTGTGCTGTTCTGCCGCGACAAGGACCTGGAGCGCGAAATCTGGGACGGCTTCCGCTACGGTCCCGAAGCCGCGCGCGAAGCGTTCGGCTTCGACGAAGCCTGGTCGATCCGAGACATCGACACCGAGCTGCCGAGGCTGTTGGCCAACGCCTCGGCACTGTTCTATCCGCTGGCGCACAGCGCGGCCTTCGACGCGCGCGTCAAGGGATGGCTGGACAAGGTGCGCAGCCAGTCGCGCACCGGCGTCACCGCGCCCACCAGCGCGCACGACCTGCTGGCACTGCTCGACGAGATGCGGGTGTTCAAGGACGACCATGAAGTGGCGACGATGCAGCGCGCGGCCGACATCTCGGCGCGCGCCCACGCCCGCGCCATGCGCGCCACCCGTCCCGGCATGTTCGAATATGAAATCGAAGCGGAACTGCTGCACGAATTCCGCCGCAGCGGCGCCCAGTCGCCGGCGTATTCGTCGATCGTCGCGGCCGGCGCCAACGCCTGCGTGCTGCACTACAACGCCAACAACGCACGGGTAGCCGACGGCGACCTGGTGCTGATCGACGCCGGCTGCGAACTGGATAGCTACGCCTCCGACATCACCCGCACCTACCCCGCCAACGGCCGCTTTAGCGCGCCCCAGCGCCAGCTGTACGAACTGGTGCTGGCCGCGCAGGCTGCGGCGCTGGCGGCCATCGTTCCGGGCCAGCGCTACAGCGGCATCCACGACGCGGCGGTGCAGGTACTGGCGCAGGGCATGCTCGACACCGGCCTGCTCGACAAGGCCAAGTACGGCAGCGCCGAGGACGCGATCGCGGCGCGCGCACACCTGCAGTTCTACATGCACGGCACCGGCCACTGGCTGGGCCTCGACGTGCATGACGCGGGCGCCTACCGCGACGTCACCCGCGACGACAAGCCGTCGCGCATCCTGCAACCGGGAATGGCGCTGACCGTCGAACCCGGCATCTACGTGCGTCCCGCTCCCGGCGTGCCGGAACAGTTCTGGAACATCGGCATCCGCATCGAGGACGATGTGGTGGTGACCCCAGGCGGCCATACGATCCTCAGTGCAGCGGCGCCGAAATCGGTGGCCGACATCGAACAGCTCATGCAGCAGCCTTAAGCAATGGAAGCCAGGGAACACAATCTCGACGTGGCGATCTGCGGCGCCGGCCCGGTGGGCATGGCGCTGGCGGCGCTGCTGGTCCAGCGCGGCATGCCGGCGCAGCGCGTCGGCCTGGTCGACGCCAAGCCGCTGTCCGCTTCGCTGGCGGACCCGCGCTCGATCGCCCTGTCCTACGGCAGCCGCCAGGTGCTCGAAGCCATCGGCGCGTGGCCGATGGCGGCGACGCCCATTCATGAAATCCACGTATCGCGGCGCGGCCACTTCGGCCGCAGCATGATCGACTGCGCCGAACAAAAGGTGCCAGCGCTGGGCTATGTTGCGCGCTACGGCGACGTCGCCGGCATACTGGCCTCCGTATGCGAACGCATGGGAATTGCCGTCATCCGGCCAGCGCGCGTGGCCGCCAAGACGGAAGACAGCGACGGCGTCGTGCTGACGCTCGACGATGAACGCACGATCGGCGCGCGTCTCGCGGTGCAGGCCGAAGGCGGCGTGTTCGGCGCGCAGCCGGCGCGCGAACTGCAACGCGACTACGGCCAGACCGCGGTGATCGCGCGCGTCAGCGCCAGCCTGCCAGTGGCGCACCGCGCCTATGAACGGTTTACCGAAGAAGGTCCGCTGGCGCTGTTGCCGCAGGACGGCGACGACCGCCAGCAATACGCGCTCGTGTGGTGCACGCGTCCCGCGCGCGCACAGGAGTTGCTGGCACTGGACGATGCGCAATTCCTGGCGCAGCTGGGCGAGGCCTTCGGTGCCCGCCTCGGGCGCTTCACCGGCACCACCAGGCGGGTGTCCTACCCGCTCGGCCTCAACGCGGGCGAAGCAGCCACCGAACGCACGGTCGCCATCGGCAACGCGGCGCAGACGCTACACCCGGTCGCCGGCCAGGGACTGAACCTCGGCCTGCGCGACGCCGCCGTGCTGGCGCGCCTGCTGGCGCGCGACGCGTCACCGGCAGCACTGGCGCGCTTTGCGCAGGAGCGCAAGGCCGACCGCAAGCTGGTGGTAAGCCTGACCGACACGATGGCGCGCGTGTTCGCCAACAATGACCGTTCGCAGGCGCTGCTGGGCCTTGGGCTCGGCCTGCTCGACACCTTTACCCCGGCCCGTTCGCTGCTGGCCGAAACGATGATGTTCGGCCACCGTGGCAAATAAGCCGCCACACATCAATGCCGCAGTGTCTTGCCGACGTGAATGTATGCGGGAACAAGACGAAAAACTGCAGGGCGTGGGAGAATAAGCGGACAACGTTCCGTCCAGTGATTTCCCATGATCACCGCCCTGCCAGCCTCTCTGATGTTGGCACTGATCGAAGAGTCCCTCGATGCCGTGCTCATCATTGACGACGCATGCACCATCCGCTACGCCAACCACGCGATGCATGTGCTCTGCGGTTACGCCATCGGTGCGCTGCCGGGCAGCTCGGTCGACTGCGTGCTGCCGGAAGCAGCTGCGGCCCAGCGCCGCGCCAATGACAGGCACCGTGGCAACGGAGCGTTCGGCAAGGTCGGCGAGTCCGTCCTGAGGCATCAGTGCGGCGAGCAGATTCCGGTCGAGATGAAGGCGCTGGACCTCGGAATGCACGACGGCACCCGCTACTTCGGCGCCTTTATCGAGGACCTGCGCCCGCGCCGGCGGATGGAGGAAAAGCACGCCGAGCTGATGGCAGCTCTAGAACGCCAGGCGATGACCGACCCGCTGACCGAAATCGCCAACCGGCGCTCCTTCGACGCCGAAGCCGGGCAGATGATGGCGCTGGGATGGCGCCGCGGCGCCGACATGGCCGTCGGCATCGCCGACATCGACCACTTCAAGAAAATCAATGACGACCATGGCCACCCTGTCGGCGACGAGGTGCTGCGCGAGATTGCCAGACGCATGATCGCAGCGGCGCGCACGACCGACTTTGTGGCGCGCATCGGCGGCGAGGAATTCGGCCTGCTGTTCCCCGACACATCGTCGGAAACCGCCATCGGCGTGGCGGAGCGGATCAGGGAAGCGATTGCGACGGAGCCGATAACGACCGCCGCCAACAAGAAGCTGGCAGTCACGATCAGCATCGGGCTGGCGACGCTGCCGCCGGGGACAGCGCTGGACGAGGCGCTGGGCACTGCCGACTGCGCGCTCTACAAGGCCAAGGATGGTGGCCGCAACCGGGTCGAAAGCCTGTGACGGCCGGTTGCGGCGCAGGACTACTTAGTCGACGGCCTTGACCATCGATTCCAGCACCTTCTTCGCATCGCCGAACACCATCATCGTGTTCGCCTGGTAGAACAGTTCATTGTCCAGGCCCGCGTAGCCGGAAGCCATCGAGCGCTTGTTGACGATGATGCTCTTGGCCTTGTAGGCCTCGAGGATCGGCATGCCGGCGATCGAGGACTTCGGATCCTTGGCGGCCGGGTTGACCACGTCGTTCGCGCCCAGCACCAGCACCACGTCGGTCTGGCCGAATTCGCTGTTGATGTCCTCCATCTCGAACACCTGGTCGTACGGCACCTCGGCTTCGGCCAGCAGCACGTTCATGTGGCCCGGCATGCGGCCCGCCACAGGGTGGATCGCGTACTTCACGCTGACACCCTGGTGGTTCAGCTTCTCGACCAGCTCCTTGAGCGCATGCTGTGCGCGCGCCACCGCCAGGCCGTAGCCAGGAACGATGATCACCGATTCGGCATTGGCCATGATGAAGGCAGCATCGTCGGCGGAACCCGACTTGACCGGGCGCTGTTCCTTGGACTCGCCACCGCCGGCAGCCGCGGCCTCGCCGCCGAAGCCGCCCAGGATCACGTTGAAGAAGGAGCGGTTCATCGCCTTGCACATGATGTACGAGAGGATCGCACCGCTCGAACCGACCAGCGAACCTGCGATGATCAGCATCGAGTTATTCAGCGAGAAGCCGATGCCCGCCGCCGCCCAGCCCGAATAGCTGTTCAGCATGGACACCACCACCGGCATGTCGGCGCCGCCGATCGGGATGATGATCAGCACGCCGAGCACGAAGGACAGCGCCGCCATGATGATGAACGGGGTCCACGCCGGCTCCACCGCGTCGGAGAAGCAGAACATCAGGCCAAGCGCGACGATGGCAATCGCGATCGCCAGGTTGAGCATGTGCTGGCCGGCGAAGCTGACCGGCGCGCCCTGGAACAGGCGGAACTTGTATTTGCCCGACAGCTTGCCGAAGGCAATCACGGAACCCGAGAAGGTGACGGCGCCGACGAAGGTACCGATGAACAGCTCGAGGCGGTTACCGAACGGCAGTGCCATGCTACGCTCGGTGATCTGGAACATCCACGGTTCCGACACCACGGCCACCGCGATACAGACGGCGGCCAGACCGATCAGCGAGTGCATCGCCGCCACCAGTTCCGGCATCTTGGTCATCTCGACCTTTTTCGCCGCAATGGCGCCTATGCCGCCGCCCACGACCAGGCCGATGATCACCAGACCGTAGCCCATGGAGCCGGTGGCCATCTGGGTCTTGAGCTTGAGGATCAGCGCCACGGTGGTGACGGTGGCAATCGCCATGCCGATCATGCCGAAGGCGTTACCGGCGCGCGCGGAGGATGGCGAGGACAGGCCCTTGAGCGCCTGGATGAAGCAGACCGAGGCCACCAGGTACAGCATGGTGACCAGGTTCATGGTGATGAAATTCATGCCTGGCCTCCCGACTTGGCCTTCGGTTCCTTCTTCTTGAACATCTCGAGCATGCGCTGCGTGACGAGGAAGCCGCCGAACACATTGACCGCGGCGAGTGCCACGGCGATGGTGCCGGCAACCTGGCCGACCATGCCCTCGGTCAGCGCGGCGGCCAGCATGGCGCCCACGATGATGATGGCGGAGATGGCGTTGGTCACGGCCATCAGCGGCGTATGCAGCGCCGGGGTGACGGTCCAGACAACGTGGTAGCCGACGTAGATCGCCAGCACGAAGATGATCAGATTGATGATGGTTGGACTGATGGCGTCCATGTTAACTCCCTATATTATTTGCAGTCGAAACGGGCCGCGGCCCGCCCTGTCGTTCTTATTTGCGCAGCACTTCCCCGCCCGCGCATACCAGCGTCGCTTTCAGGATCTCGTCCTCGCGGTCGATCGCCAGGTTTTCGTCCTTGTCGATGATCAGCTTGAGGAAGTCGAGCACGTTGCGCGCGTATAGCGCAGAAGCGTCGGCGGCCACCAGCGACGCCAGGTTAGGCTCGCCGATGATCGACACGCCATGCCGGACGACGGTCTTGTTCAATTCCGACAGGGGGCAGTTGCCGCCCTGTTCCACCGCGAGGTCGACGATCACCGAACCGGGTTTCATCGCCTTGACGGTTTCTTCCGAAATCAGCACAGGGGCCGGACGGCCGGGAATCAGCGCGGTGGTGATGATGATGTCGGCCAGTTTGGCGCGTTCGTGCACCAGGTCGGCCTGGCGGCGCATCCAGTCCGCCGGCATCGGGCGCGCATAGCCGCCCACGCCCTGCGCGATTTCCCTCTCTTCGTCACTGATGAATGGTACGTCGATGAACTTGGCGCCCAGCGATTCGACCTGCTCCTTGACCGGGGGACGCACGTCCGAGGCTTCGATCACCGCGCCGAGGCGCTTGGCGGTCGCAATCGCCTGCAGGCCGGCCACGCCCACGCCCATGATCAGCACGCGCGCGGCTTTCACCGTGCCGGCCGCCGTCATCAGCATCGGCGTGAAGCGCTGGTAGGCATTCGCCGCCATCATCACGGCTTTGTAGCCGGCGATGTTGGCCTGGGAGGACAGCACGTCCATCGACTGGGCGCGGGTAATGCGCGGGACGGCTTCGAGGGCAAAGGCGGTCAGGCCCGATGCGGCCATCGCGGCGATGGTCTCGGCGTCGAAAGGATTCAACATGCCGATCACCACGGTGTTCGGCTTCATCAGCGCGCGCTCTTCCGCATTGGGTGCGCGCACCTTCAGCACTACGTCGCAGCCGAAGGCATCGGCTGCGCTGCCGATGGTGGCGCCGGCGGCGGCGTAGGCCTCGTCGATGTTCGAAGCGGCCACGCCCGCTCCGGACTGGACTACCACCTGGTGCTTCGCGGCCAGCTTCTTAACGGTCTCGGGTGTTGCAGCGACCCGGGTTTCGCCCGCCCGCGTTTCGGCGGGTATGCCTATCCTCATAAATGCCTCCATAAGTGAAATAATGAAATAGATAGTACACGGAAATTATTCTTCCGATCATTGTTGGCTTATTTCCAAGGCCATGTTGGATTTTCGAGCCGCCACATGTTGCAAATACAGAAAGATTTGACGATTTCTTGTATCAGATCAATGTGTTACTTCCATGCATACAGCATCGGCGAGGCTGCGGGCGAGCAACTATGGATAAGCAAGGTAAAATGTCGGCTTCATTTTGAGGACGCCATGCCACATACCTGGAAACCGTCAGTCACCGTAGCCGCGATCATCGAGCGCGACGGCCGCTTCCTCCTGATCGAGGAAGAGACCAGCGAAGGCGTGCGCCTGAACCAGCCGGCCGGCCACCTCGATCCGTTCGAGACGCTGGAACAGGCAGTGGTGCGCGAAGTGATGGAAGAGACGGCGCACGATTTCATTCCGCACGCGCTGGTCGGCATGTACATGTCGCGCTACACCTCGAAACGGCGCGGCACCGATGTGACCTACCTGCGATTCACCTTCTGCGGCGAAGCGGGCAAGGAGTATGACCAGCCGCTCGACCACGGGATCCTTCGTACACTGTGGATGACGCGCGACGAAATGGCGGCCTGCCAGGAACGCCACCGGAGCCCGATCGTGCTTCGCTGCGTCGACGACTACCTTGCTGGCAAGCGCACCTCGCTCGACCTGCTGCATACACACGAATCGGTCTTCGAAGACGGACTCACACTAAAAACGGATGTCACCTGAAATGAGCAAGAAAAAAGTCGTGATCGGCATGTCGGGAGGAGTCGACTCCTCGGTCGCGGCGTGGATGCTGAAGGAACAAGGCTATGAAGTCATCGGCCTGTTCATGAAAAACTGGGAAGACGACGACGACTCCGAATTCTGCTCGTCGCGCCAGGACTGGATCGACGCGGCCAGCGTGGCCGACGTGGTGGGTGTGGACATCGAAGCGGTCAATTTCGCCGCCGAATACAAGGACCGCGTGTTCGCCGAGTTCCTGCGCGAGTACCAGGCCGGCCGCACGCCGAATCCGGACGTGCTGTGCAACGCCGAGATCAAGTTCAAGGCCTTCCTCGACCACGCGATGCACCTCGGCGCCGACCTGATCGCCACCGGCCACTACGCGCGGGTACGCGAGAACAACGGCGCCTTCGAGCTGCTGAAGGCAGTCGACGCGACCAAGGACCAGAGCTACTTCCTGCACCGCCTGAACCAGGCGCAGTTGTCCAAGACCCTGTTCCCGTTGGGCGAAATCCCGAAGACCGAAGTGCGCAAGATCGCCGAGCGCCTGGCGTTGCCGAACGCGGCCAAGAAGGACTCGACCGGCATCTGCTTCATCGGCGAGCGTCCGTTCCGCGACTTCCTGAACCGCTACCTGTCGTACAAGCCGGGCCCGATGAAGACCGACGACGGCACTGTCGTGGGCGAGCATGTGGGGCTGTCGTTCTACACGCTGGGCCAGCGCAAGGGCATCGGCGTGGGCGGCATGAAGGCGTACAAGAATCCGGACGGTTCGAGCGACGCGTGGTATGTCGCGCGCAAGGACGTCGCCACCAACACGCTGTGGATCGTGCAGGGGCACGACCATCCGTGGCTGCTGTCGGGGTCACTGGATGCTGGCCAGGCCAGCTGGATCGCCGGCGTGCCGCCTGCGCCGCGCGCACTGAACGCCAAGACGCGCTACCGCCAGGCTGACGTGGCGTGCGAGGTGAGGCCGGAAGGAATGGACCGTTTCGCGCTGACCTTCACCGACCCGCAATGGGCGGTAACGCCGGGCCAGTCGGCCGTTCTGTACGACGGCGACGTCTGCCTCGGCGGCGGCATCATCGACGGCTCCGCGAAACCGTAAGAAGAAGAGACAGTGGCTGCCGGGTTAACTTCCGAGCAGCCATGGTCGGTAGGGCGGATAAGGTCAAAGACCGCATCCGCGTGCGCACCGTTAGCGGCACCTGACCGCCAACCGCACCAATCACTTATAAAAAACTTCGACCTTGCCCTTCAGCTTGATCAGCATCGGCTTGCCCTTGCGGTCGAGCGTCTTACCCGCGGCAACCTTGATCCAGCCTTCGCTGATGCAGTATTCCTCAACGTTGGTCAGTTCTTTGTCATTGAATTTAATGCCTACGTCGTGCTGGAACACGGCAGGGACGTGGTGAGGGCTGCGCGGATCGATCGACAGGCGGTCCGGCAGTGGAGGGAGTGTAGAGGTATCGTTCATGGGCCGGAATTATCCTCCACAAATCCAAACGGTACAACCCGCACCATTGGGTCTTGGGAAGAGTGAGCTCCCGACTAACTCAAGTGGAATCTTCGCGTGGGAAGTTCTGCTTACGCCCCGAAGTGGGAGTCCCACGGCGGGCGCTGGGTGTTGTCGTTTCATGGTTTGCTCGCTTTCGCACGATATTGGCCGATACCGCACGATAGCGCCCCGAAATCGCACGATTCGCGTGCGAAATCGAACGAAAATCGCACGAGATCGGCCGAAAACAGTCCGACTTCTTACGATTGAATGCGGTAAATGTTCTCTAAACGTTAAACACTCTCATGCACCATATCGTTTAGATCCGGACCGAAATCGTGCGTTTTCGGATTGAAATCGTGAAAAAGCGGATGCAATTCGCCTGATCTCGCGCACTTTTCGTGCGGTTCCGTGCGAATTCGTGTGATTCCGTGCTGTCGACGCAAAGGTTCGACATGCCGCTCTTGGCCAGCTACGGTCGACAGGTAATTGCCCCTACCTGGAAGCCAGCGTCAGCCCAAGCATGGGTCGCGACAACTGAACTTGAGCGTGCATCGCTCTTTTCCACCGCATGTTCTATTCCGCAGGTGGCCCGGCCTGAAGCTTCCTCACCACGGCGATCACTGTATTGCGGATGGTCTTCAGCACTGCGTCCGCCTTGAACGGTTTCACGATAAACCCATGCACGCCCCGCCCCAGTGACGCCTGCACAGTCT
This sequence comes from Massilia cavernae, assembly GCF_003590855.1. Lineage (GTDB taxonomy): Bacteria > Pseudomonadota > Gammaproteobacteria > Burkholderiales > Burkholderiaceae_D > Telluria_A > Telluria_A cavernae. The sequence continues at coordinate 25,298 of NZ_QYUP01000065.1, read as the reverse complement.
GCGCATCCAATGTCCCCGATACCAAGAAGATCAAGGTCTTGGGCATGGTGGCGCGGATCTGCTCCACCACATTGCTGCCGTCCTCCACCTGCTGCAGCGCGATGCAGATGATGTGGGGCGCGTGCTTCTGCAGCAGCGCGTATCCCTGCGCGCTTGTATGCGTCTGCCCGACAACGTTGTAGCCGCCATCGGTCAGCACGGTGTTGAGCAGGCCGCGCGAAATCGCGTTCGAGTCGACAATGACCGCCTTCAGCATCTCTTTATTATCCTTGTTATCAAAACGTCTCGTACGCCAGCATATTCCAGCTGACGCCAAGACGCACGTCCAGCTTGAGCTCCACCAGCTGGCGCGACAGATACAGCGTATCGCGCTCCGCGCGCAGGCGTTCGCCGATCGGCGTCTTGAGGATGCCCGCGCCGGCCATCACGGCATCCAGGTTGCCGTAGGCGTTGAGCAGCTTGGCCGCCGTTTTCATACCCACCTTGGACACGCCCGGCACACCGTCGGTCACATCGCCCATCAGCGCCAGCAGGTCGACCAGCAGCTCGGGCGCCACGCCGAACTTGTTGCGCACCCATGCGTCGTCGTGCCACTCGCCCTTGAAGTGGTCCCACACCAGCGCACCGTGCGCGATCAGGCCGTGCAGGTCCTTGTCGGTGGTGGCGATGATGGCATCGCCCCTGCCTTCGTTCAGCCAGCGCATCACGCCGGTGCCGATCACGTCGTCCGCCTCGACCTCGGGGATCATCACGGCATGCACGCCGGCCTTGGCTAGCTTGTCGTGGAAGCCGGGCAGCGCTTCGCGCAGGTACGAAGGCATGGGCGCGCGGTGCTCGCGGTAGCGCGGGTACAGCGCGTGGCGCCAGGTGCTGCCGCCGTAGTCGAACGCCGCCAGCACGTGCGTCGGCTCATGCGCGTGCAGCAGATTGCGGAATGACGACAGCGCGTGGCGCAGCGCGATGTCGGCCTTTTCCTGCGAATCCGGCTCGGGACTGGCTTCATAGACGCGCCTGACGATGTTCAGGCCGTCGATGGCAAGCAGCTTACCCATCGCGTTTACTTCCCGATCTGGTACGGACCGCCGCGGACCAAAGCGCGCTGGTAGGCAGGACGCGCGTGGATGCGTTCCAGGAATGCAGCCAGCTTCGGATAGCGCCCGTCCATGCCGCCGCGCGAGGCGGCAGCTTCGATCACGAAACTGAGCTGGATGTCGGCGGCGGAAAATTCATCGCCCGCGAACCAGGCGCTCTTGCCCAGCTCCGACTCGAGGAGGTCGAGGTTGCGTTCGATGTTCGGCATGATGAAGTCCTTCTTTACCTTGCGCGCGATGCCGCGTGCAATCGGCTTCACGAAAAACGGCATCGGCGCGGTTTCGATGCGGTCGAACACAAGCTTCATCAGCAGCGGCGGCATCGCCGAACCTTCCGCGAAGTGCAGGCAGAAGGTGTAGCGCAGGCGGTCGTTCGACCCGGCCGGCGGCACGAAGCGCTCGCCTCCCGGCTTGGCGGTCAGGTATTCGACAATCGCGCCCGATTCGGCGACCACGGTATCGCCGTCGGAAATCACCGGCGACTTCCCGAGCGGGTGCACGGCCTTCAGTTCGGGCGGCGCCAGCATCGTCTTCGGATCGCGCTGGTACTTCTTCAGCTCATACTCCAGCCCCATTTCCTCCAGCAGCCAGAGGATGCGCTGCGAGCGCGAGTTGTTCAGGTGGTGGACGATGATCATGTGCTTGGCCGGTTTGGAAAACGCCGCTAGCTTAGCATTGTTGCAGTGTTCCGGCGACTGAGGCCTATCGGGAAAGCGCGGCCGGCACACCGCTATCGCGAGCGTACGGTAGCGAACGGAAGCGACTTCCGTTTTCTCCTATGCTCGTTTTCATGTCACTTATACGCATCGGTATTTCGGGCTGGCGCTACGAGCCCTGGCGTGGGGACTTCTATCCGGAGGACCTGCCCCACGACCGCGAACTTGAGTATGCATCGCGGGTAGTGCCGAGCATTGAGCTCAACGGCTCGTTCTATTCCCTGCAGCGTCCCGAAAGCTACTCAGCCTGGTACGACGCGACGCCCCCGGGCTTCGTGTTCAGCATGAAGGGCAACCGCTTCATCACGCACATCCGCCGACTCAAGGATATCGACGGCCCGCTGGCCAATGTGTTCGCGTCGGGCGTGTTCAACCTGCGCGAAAAGCTCGGCCCCTTCCTGTGGCAGTTCCCGCCCAATTTCAAGTTCGATCCCGTGCGGATGGAACACTTCCTCAGCATGCTCCCGCACGACACCGGCGAAGGGCTGCAACTGGCCCGCAAGTACGAACCGCGCATGGAAGGCAAGGTCGCGCTCGACGTCGACGCGAAGCGCCAGATGCGCCATGCCATCGAGATCCGCCACGAGAGCTTCAAGGACGAAGCTTTCATCGCGCTGCTGCGCAAGTACGACGTGGCGGTCGTCGTGGCTGACACCGCCGGCAAGTGGCCCCTGATCGAGGACGTGACGAGCGACTTCATGTACCTGCGCCTGCATGGCGAGAAGGAGCTCTACGCAAGCGGCTACACGGAAGAAGCGCTGGACCGCTGGGCGGCGCGCGTCAAGGCATGGACCAGGGGTTCCGAGCCCGGCGATGCGCACGTGGTTTCGCCGAAGGCGCCGCGCAAGCGCGCGGGCCGCGACGTGTTCTGCTACTTCGACAACGACATCAAGGTGCGTGCGCCGTACGACGCGCGCAGGTTAATGGAAAAGCTGAGCGTGAGGCCGAGCAGATATCAGGCGTAACGCTTTTACCCAAACATAAGAGAAACTGGTCATGGTCACATTAATGCTATTCATCCTGGGCTCGATTGCATGCGTCATCATCTGGGAAATGAAGTTCCGGAACCCGACCCCCACCTACCGCAGCCGCAGCTTCCAGGGCAAGGGATGGCGCCATGCCTTCCCTGACGCTTCCAAGTCCGATGTGCGCGAATTCCTGACGGCGTTCGTGTCGTCGTTCGCTTTCCGCGAGACCGAACAGCTGGACCTGAGTCCGACCGATACGCTCACGGCTGCGTACCGCAAGCTGCGCCCGAGCCGCACTTGGCCGGATGCAGCCGAAACCGAAGCGCTGGCACGCGACATGCGCCGCCAGATTGGTGTGGAGCTCGACACCAATTGGACCCATGGGATGACGCTTGGAACGGTGTTCGGGCAGGCGCTGCAGAACAAGAAGGAATCGCCAGCGGTCCGGCGCGAACTCACTGGCGGCTAGGCAGCCGATACGCGTAGTGCCGGTGCGCGCGCAACGTCTCAGGATTTGTGGATCTTGATGACGCGCTTGCCGTCTTCGGCCGCGGGAGCGGGTTCGTCGTCGGCGCAGGTCTTGCAGGTGTCGCAGCCGCTTCCGCAGCTGGGGTCCGTATTCATGATGCGGCCGAGGGCGGACTCGCTGCCGCCCAGCCGATACGACAGATGCTTGCGCCAGCTCGCCGGAATGAAGCCGCGGACCGCGAAAAAGGCAGATACCGCAACGATCAGGCCGACGATGGCGTATTCAAGCACCTCAGCCTCCCAGCGCCAGCGCGACGCGGTAGGTGATGAAGGAGGCCACGTAGGCCAGCGCGAACATGTAGCCCGCCATGATCAGCGGATAGCGGATGCTGTTGGTTTCGCGCTTGACCACCGACAGCGTGGACAGGCACTGCGGCGCAAACACGTACCAGGCCAGCAGCGACAGCGCGGTGGCCAGGCTCCACGATTGCGCGATCAGCGGCGTCAGCGTGTTGGCCAGTTCATCTCCGCTCTGCGACAGCGCATACACCGTGCCCAGTGCGCCAACCGCCACTTCGCGCGCGGCCATGCCCGGCACCAGCGCGATGCAGATCTGCCAGCCGAAGCCGATCGGCTCGAAGATTACCGCCAGCGCGCGGCCCATCATGCCGGCCACGCTGTAGTAGATAGGCGGCTGGGTCGCGCCTTCCGGTGCGCCCGGGAAGGTGGACAGGAACCAGATCAGGATCATCAGCGTCAGGATCAGCGTGCCGACGCGGGTCAGGAAGGTCTTGGCGCGTTCCCACAGGCCGATCGCCAGGTTCTGCATGTGCGGCCAGTGGTAGCTTGGCAGTTCCAGCATCAGCGGCTGCTTGCCGGCGCCGCCCATGATGCGCTTGAAGATCCAGGCCACGCCCATCGCGCCGACGATGCCGGCGAAGTACAGCGCGAACAGCACCAGTCCCTGCAGGTTCATGAAGCCGCCCACTTCGCGGTTGGGGATGAAGGCGGCGATGACCAGCGCGTACACCGGCAGGCGCGCCGAGCATGTCATCAGCGGCGCGATCATGATCGTCACCAGGCGGTCGCGCGGATTCTGGATGGTGCGAGCGGCCATCACGCCGGGGATGGCGCAGGCAAAGCTGGACAGCAGCGGGATGAAGGCGCGGCCTGACAGGCCGACCCCGCCCATCATGCGGTCGAGCAGGAAGGCGGCGCGCGGCAGGTAGCCGCAGTCTTCCAGCACCAAAATGAAGAAGAACAAAATCAGGATCTGCGGCAGGAACACCAGCACGCTGCCGACGCCACCGAGGATGCCCTCGACCAGCAGGCTGCGCAGCGGGCCTTCCGACATGGTGCCCGAGACCATCGCGCCCAGCGCGTCGACGCCGCCGGTGATCATTTCCATCGGCACCGCGGCCCAGCTGAACACGGCCTGGAACACCAGGAACATGACGACGGCCAGGATCGCAGGGCCAACGACCGGGTGCAGCACCACGTTGTCGATCTGTTCGGTAAGGTTGCCGCGGTCGTTGGCGTAGCTGACGCTGGCGTCCAGGATACGGCGCACTTCGCGCTGGGTTTCCTCGACCGATACCGCGTCGATGGCCGACAGCGGGTTGGCGGTGGCGCGCACGTCCTGCGGCATGCGGTCGAGCGCGGCCAGCAGTTCCTTCTCGCCGCCGGCGTGTACCGCGACGGTTTCGACGACCGGGATGCCGAGCTCTTTTTCCAGTACGGCGGCGTCGATGGCAATGCCGCGCTTCTTCGCGACGTCCACCATGTTCAGCGCCAGCACCACCGGCAGGCCGAGGCGCTTGATTTCGAGGACCAGGCGCAGGTTGAGGCGCAGGTTGATGGCGCTGACGACGCAGACGATGGCGTCGGGCGCACGTTCGCCTGCGCGCAGGCCGGCGACGACGTCGCGCGTGATCGCTTCATCGGGCGTGGTGGCCGACAGGCTGTAGGCGCCCGGCAGGTCGAGCACGCGGAAGGCGCGGCCGGCCGGCGAGGTAAAGCTGCCTTCCTTGCGTTCGATGGTGACGCCGGCGTAGTTGGCGACCTTCTGGCGCGCGCCGGTAAGACGGTTGAACAATGCGGTCTTGCCGCAGTTTGGATTTCCCAGCAGGGCGATCAGCGGCGTGCGGACCGCGGCCTGCACCTGCGAATCTACAGCTCCCATGTATTACTCCGGCTGGATCGAGATCAGTGCCGCTTCGAAGCGGCGCAGTGCGAACGTGGATTCGCCGACCCGGACCGCCAGCGGGTCGCCGCCCGGCAGACCGCGCTTGAGCATGCGGATGCGCTCGCCCGGCACGAAGCCCAGTTCCATCAGGCGGCGCGACATGTCGACGGCAGCCTCGCCCTGGCGGCTTTCGGCCGGCGCCAGGTGGATCACGGTGGCACTCTGGCCCGCCGCAAGGGCGTCGAGTGTAATCAGGGTTGGGGCAAGGGTCATGTCGCTTCTTTCAGGTTGCGGCCAGCTCGGCCTTTATGCACCCCTACATCATAATCCTAAATGCGAATTATTACTATTTGCGACTTGTCTACACTTAAAAAAACAGCCCATCTTCGATCCGCCGGCGACAAAAACGCTTGCATGGCGCGCTGAAATGGCGCAGAATCTGAACCGTAATGATAATGATTCGCATTAGAGAAAACGGCAACCTTGTCGAGTTCTCAACCATTTAGGGTGCTTTAATGATCGTTTGTGTCTGCAACAACATCTCCGACCGCGAAATCCGCCAGGCTGTCGACCTCGGTCTGTCGACCATGGCGGAACTGCGTGAAGACCTTGGCGTCGCCACCTGCTGCGGCAAGTGCGCCAGTTGCGCCAAGCAAGTGCTGCGCGAGCACATCAAAAGCAAGACCACGGTCACCGAGCTGTCGTTCCGCTCGATCCAGGAAGCGTGATCCGACGGTGAGCACGCTGGCCTTTTCCCATGCCGCCGGTCGCGCGTTCGCGCTACCGCAGCGGGCATTCGGGAGAATCGGGCCGGTAGCCGGCGTCGCCGCTGCCCACCTGCTGTTGTTTTATGCCGCGTCCAGCGGCTTGTTGTCCCGGGTTGTCGAAGCGGCAATGCCGGAACCGGTGCTGGTGACTTTTGTCGCGGCGCCCGAACCTCCCCCACCTCCCAAGCCACCCGCCATGCCGAAAACAGTCGCGCTGGCGCAACGGCTGGTGATGCCGGTTGTTCCCCTGGTGCGGATTGCACCGCTGGAAAACGCCATTTCATTGCCGCAGCAGGCTGCGCCAGCAATTGCTGAGGCGGTTCCTGTTCCTGCGGCTGTGTCAGCCCCGCCTGCGCCGGTGCAGGCCGCCGTGCCCAAGACTATTTCCTCAGGTGTCGAGTATATCGAGCCGCCGCAGCCTGTTTATCCGCCGCTGTCGAAGCGGCTGGGGGAGCAGGGGAAGGTAGTGTTGAAGGTGCTCGTCAATGAGAAAGGCTTGGCCGAGCAGGTGACGGTACAGGGCTCATCGGGGTTCCCGCGGCTGGATGAAGCCGGCCGCCAGGCGGCGAAGCGGGCCTTGTTCAAGCCGCACCTGGAAGATGGGCGGGCGGTGGCGGTGTTTGTGATTGTTCCCTTGAATTTCCAGCTCGGGTAAGAGCGCCCGCTTCCTACCTACTCTTCATGTGATTCCTTGCCGGCTCATCGGTTTGAAAGATGACGCGCGCGCGCCACACAAGACCGTATCAGTTTGCTATGATGGTGGCATTCCTGCCACTTTCGAAAGCATCCCATGAAGGGCGATAAGAACATCATCCGTTTGCTCAACGCACAGCTCACCAATGAGCTGACCGCCGTTAATCAGTATTTCCTGCACGCGCGCATGTACCGCCATTGGGGGCTGCAGAAGCTCGGCAAGAAGGAGTACGACGAGTCGATTGGCGAGATGAAGCATGCGGACAAGCTGATCGACCGTATCCTGTTGCTCGAGGGCCTGCCTAACCTGCAGGCGCTGCACAAGCTGCTGATCGGCGAGTCGACCCAGGAAATGCTGGAATGCGACCTGAAGCTGGAGAAGGCGGCCCACGTCACCGTCAAGGAAGCTATCGCGGCCTGCGAACTGGCTGCGGACTATGTGTCGCGCGACCTGTTCCTGGCCATCATGGAAGATACGGAAGAACACATCGAGTGGCTGGAAACGCAGCTGGACCTGATCGTCAAGATCGGTATCCAGAACTACCTGCAAAGCCAGATGTCGACCGAAGAGTGATTCAGGCGGCGCGCCAGTGCGCCACCCACCTGTCGTAGAAGTCCATATCCCGCGGCACCGCGCCCGGGATTGCGCAGATCGCGCCGGCGAATTCGTTGGCGCGCGCAAGCGTCTGCGCCAACGGCCAGCCGCGCGAACGTCCCAGCAAAAAGATCGCCGAGAACGCGTCGCCCGCTCCCGCCGTGTCGATCACGAAGGGCGGCGTGGGATTGTCGCGGTTGGCGATCAGGTTGCCATCCCTGCCGAAGTACACCGAGCCGCGGTGGCCCAGCGTGACCAGCAGCGCTTCGAGCCGGTGCCGTTCGACCAGCGCCGCGCAGCCCGCCCGCACCGCATCGGCGTCCGAAGGCGACGGGGCGCCGGCGCCCAGACTCCAGCCGAACAGCAGCTGCAGTTCATCTTCATTGACCTTGACGATATCGGCCGCCTCCAGCGAACGCATGACGATGGTTTCGTCGTACTGGCCGGGCCGCAGGTTGAGGTCGAGGAAGCGCATGGCGGTGGAGGCGCCCAGTAGCGAGAACAGCGCTTCGCGCGAGCGCTCGCCGCGCTGCGCCAGCGCGCCGAAATAAACGGCAGTGGGCTCGACCTCGCGTACCGAGGCCAGCACCGCGTCGACGGCGATGAAGTCATAGGCCTGGCGCGGCTGGATCGCGAAGCGGTGGCCGTCGGCGCTGCGGTGCACGATGACGCGCCCGGTTTCTTCCATGCCGTCGGCCTGCAGGCCGCGCTCGGACATCGCAAAGCGTTCGAATTCGGCGCGCACCAGCGCCCCGTTGCGGTCGTCGCCGATGCGGGTGACCATCAGCTGCGGCGCCATGAAGGCGGCCAGGTGGCGCGCCACGTTGAACGGCGCGCCGCCCACGATTTGCTCGTGGGCGAAATCGTCGACCAATGCCTCGCCGAAGACGACTGTCGTCATGGATAGCCCAGATTACTGCTGCGGTACCGTGTCGCGGAACGACGCGCGCTCGGAGAGCTTGTCGAACAGGCGCGCCAGGTTGGGGTAGTCGCCGCGCCAGCCGATGTCGGGGAAGCGGAACGACAGCCAGCCCAGGGTGCAGCCGACGGCAACGTCGGCCAGCGTGTAGTGGGTGCCCATGCAGAAGGCCGAGTCGCCCAGGTCGGCCGACATGACCTCGAGGCCCGCGGCCACCTTGGCCATCTGGCGCTCGACCCAGGCCTCGCTTTGCTGGTCCTTCGAGCGCAGCGTGCGCTCGAGGCGCACCAGCACGGCGGCATCGAGCACGCCGTCTGCCAGCGCCTCCCACACCTTGACGTCGGCGCGGTCGCGGCCATTGGGCGGCAGCAGCTTGCAGACGGGGGTGAGGGTGTCGAGGTATTCGGCGATGACGCGCGAATCGAACATCGGGCTGCCGTCTTCCATGATCAGGCACGGCACCTTGCCCAGCGGGTTGGACTGGTGAATGCGGGTTTCCGGGCTCCAGACGTTTTCAAGCTCGTAGGCGTAGTCGAGCTTTTTTTCCGCCAGCACGACGCGCACCTTGCGAACGTACGGACTGGCAAGCGAACCGATCAGTTTCATGGATAATTTTATGTAGATGAATAGCTAACAGTATAGCACCGTGGCCCGCGACGCCTGTGGCGCGCGGGTGGTAAAATCGCGGTTTGTCGCATCGCACCTCATTTTCAATCAACGCCCTCTCCCATGACCTCTACTGCTCCCTACTCCACGCTGTCGGCCCTGTCCCCGCTCGACGGCCGCTACGCCGCCAAGACCGACAAGCTGCGCCCGATCCTGTCCGAAGCCGGCTTCATGCACCACCGCGTGAAGGTTGAAATCGCGTGGCTGCAGGCGCTGTCGCAGGCCGGCTTCGCCGAGATCAAGCCGTTCTCCGCCGACGCGATCGCAAGGCTGGACAAGATGGCTGCGGACTTCAACGAGTCGCACGCCGCGCGCATCAAGGAAATCGAAGCGGTCACCAACCACGACGTGAAGGCGGTCGAGTACTGGCTCAAGGAGCAGGTTGCCGACGTGCCCGAACTGGTGGCGGCGACGGAGTTCATCCACTTCGCCTGCACCTCGGAAGACATCAACAACACCTCGCACGGCATGATGCTGAAGGCCGCGCGCGACGGCGTGATGCTGCCCGCGCTGGAAAACATCATCGCCAAGCTGACCCAGATCGCGCACGCGAATGCAGCGGTGCCGATGCTGTCGCGCACCCACGGCCAGACCGCAAGCCCGACCACGCTGGGCAAGGAAATGGCCAACGTCGTCGCGCGCCTGCAACGCGCCGCGCGCCGCATCGCCAGCGTCGAGATCCTGGCCAAGATGAACGGCGCGGTCGGCAACTACAACGCGCACCTGGCCGCCTACCCTGGCTTCGACTGGGCGTCGTTCTCGAAGGACGTGATCGAGCAGCGCCTCGGCCTGACCTTCAACCCGTACACCATCCAGATCGAGCCGCACGACTACATGGCCGAACTGTTCGACGCGATCGCGCGCGCCAACACCATCCTGCTCGATTTGAACCGCGACATCTGGACCTATATCTCGCTGGGCTACTTCAAGCAGATCACCAAGGCCGGCGAAATCGGTTCGTCGACCATGCCGCACAAGGTCAACCCGATCGACTTCGAGAACTCGGAAGGCAACCTGGGACTGGCGAACGCGGTGCTGCGCCACATGGCCGAGAAGCTGCCGGTGTCGCGCATGCAGCGCGACCTGACCGATTCGACGGTGCTGCGCAATATCGGCGTGGGCTTCGGCTACACGCTGCTGGCCTACGACAGCTGCCTGCGCGGCCTGAACAAGCTGGAAGTGAACCATGCGCGCCTGGAGCAGGACCTGGACGCGAACTGGGAAGTGCTGGCCGAGCCGGTGCAGACGGTGATGCGCCGTTACGGCATCGAGAATCCGTACGAGCAGCTGAAGGAACTCACCCGCGGCAAAGGCATCTCGAAGGACGCGCTGCGCGAGTTCATCCTGACGCTGGCGATTCCGCAGGAAGCCAGGGAGCTGCTGCTGGCCATGACGCCGGCGAATTACATCGGTATCGCGGAGAAGCTGGCTGGCGAGATCTAATCAGCTGCCAGGACGGCGGATGCGCGGCCTCGGCGGCAGCCCGCGTTATCCGCCCTACGCCGAAATTAAGAGCAGGCCGTAGGGCGGATAAGCGGAAGCGCATCCGCCGAATTAAAATTCAAATCCCCCAAACCAGCCTTACCGCCACCGACCGCGCCAATTCCGTGCACGACTCAACCGGCCCGTACTCCCCGAGCGAACCATTCAGGTTCTGCCCCGCCAGCGACAGCTCCATGTCCGGGTTGATCCGCCATCCCAAACGCGCATCGACCGCCGTGTATCCCGGCACCGACGGATTTTCCAGCGCCCCCACCTTGCGCACCGCGATCTCAAGCTCCCTGCCCGGCGCGAAAGCGTAGCTGGACCTGAGCTGCGCCGTGTGCGACGGGTCCTTGCCCGCCGTTCCCGGCCCGGCGCGGTCATTGCTGCCCGGCTTGAGCGACATCGTCTGGTGCAGTCCGGTCATGCCCGCGCTGATGCGCCATGACGGCGCAAGCTGGTAGCTGCCCCACATCTCGATCCCGTTCGCCCTCCCCTCCATCAAGTTGTCGAAGACGACGAAGGTGCGGCCCGGGTCGACCTCCTGCGTGCACAGGTGGCCGTAGTCGTTGTGGAATACCGTGGCGGAGTACGACAGGCCAGGCAGCGGCTGGCCGCGGTAGCCCAGTTCAAACACCTTGGCCACTTCGGACACCACCCGCGGCCCGCCGCGCAGGAGATGGGGCGGGCGCCCCGACACCCAGGCGCAGGTCGTCGCGCAGGCTGGTCTCGTCCTGGGCAAACAGGCTGGCCCATTGCTGGCTGGTGTGCGCGGGCAGGAAGGCGATGATGTCGCTGTTGGTCACCCGGTCCCACGAGTAGCGGAAGTTCGCGCCCCACACCAGTTCGTGCATGCCGAGCCGGCGCAGCGAGTGCTGGAACTGGAGGTCGGCGATGTCGAGCGTTTCGGATTAGCTGGGCGGTACTGTGCGCTCGGTGTGGTCTACGTAGGCTTGCACACTGATGCTGCTGCCGTCGGCCAGCTTGCGGTTCCAGTTCCCGGTGACGCTGACGCCTGCGGTTTCGACGTCGCCGAGCTGCAGGGTCGTCCCCGACACGGCGATCGCGCCCGGCGCCGGCTGTCCTGCCTTGCCCTTGTACGCGTGGGCGTGCACGCGGGCGGGGAGACGGGGGTGATCTGGAAATTTGCCAGTTCCTCGATCGACAAGTCCGCGATGTCGGGCAGGTTCCGCACGTCCGCCGCGGCGGGCAAGACCATTATCAGTGAGGCCACCGGCGCCAGCCAGGCGCTGTATTTCCGGGTCAATGCTTGGTGCGGACGATCCATTCTCTACCTTTTTCGTGCGGGACACGTGTTTCCCATTATCAACCAGAAACGCCACCGCTCGGATGCGTTTTACAATTACTGCAACTATTTCGGCATGGCTGTGTTCGTCGTGGTAGTGTGATGACCCGGAAATCCCGGCCCAAACGTGAAATCTTTTTGTCTGGTATATTCGTCCTAATGCGTACTATCAACTCCGCCCGTTACACCTACACGGCCATGGCCATCCACTGGATGGTCGCGCTGCTGATCGTGTGCGCCTTCACGCTGGGGCTGGTCATGACCGACATTCCCGGCCTGACGCCCACCAAGCTGCGCTACTTCTCCTGGCACAAGTGGCTCGGCGTTACGGTGCTGCTGCTGGCGGTGCTGCGCGTACTGTGGCGCCTTTTCCATCCGACTCCGCCGTATCCGCCGACCATGAAGCCGTGGGAAAAACTGGCCGCCAACTCGCTGCACGGCCTGCTGTACGTGCTGATCTTCGCGGTGCCGCTGTCGGGCTATTTCTACAGCCTGGCTTCGGGCGTCAAGGTGGTCTACCTGGGCCTGGTCGAACTGCCCGCGCTGATCGGGCCGGATCCCGAACTCAAGCCCGTGCTCAAGGCCGTGCATTACTGGCTTAACATGCTGCTGGCCGGGTGCGTCGGAATCCACGTGGCCGCCGCACTGAAACACCAGTTCATCGACCGTGACGGCGTGCTGCGCCGCATGCTTCCCTGAACCCCATCCTTCCAACAGGAGCATCCATGAAACCTATCCGAGGCAGCCTGCTCGCGGCATTGATGGCGGTGACGCTGGCCGCAAGCGCCTTCCCGCTCAAGACCGACGTGGCAACGAGTGCGATTTCCGCCACCTTCACGCAGATGAGCGTGCCGGTCGAGGCGAAGTTCCGCAAATTCAATGCGCAGGTCGATTACGACGCCGCCAAACCCGAGCTGGCCAAAGCCAGCGTCGACATCGACACCGCCAGCCTCGACCTGGGCGACGCCGACATGAACAAGGAAGTAGCCAAGAAAGACTGGTTCAACGCCGCGCAGTTCCCGAAGGCGAGCTTCGTTTCGTCGGGCATCAAGGCGGCCGGCGCGGGCAAGCTGAACGTCACCGGCAAGCTCACCATCAAGGGCAGGTCGGCGGTGGTGAACTTCCCGCTGTCGGTCAAGTCCGATGGCGGCAAGCAAGTGTTTGAAGGGGCGCTGCCGATCAAACGGCTGGCGTTCAATATCGGCGAAGGCGAGTGGAAAGACACGAGCATGGTCGCCGACGAAGTTGTCATCCGTTTCCGCGTCGCTGCCGGACAGTAATTTTTATTATTCACAAGGGAAACTCCACATGCAATTCAAGCACCTCGTCGTCGCACTCGCCACCGCTGGCGCGGCCAGCATCGCCTTCGCTGCAGACACCTACAACATCGACCCGGGCCACACCTACCCGAGCTTCGAAGCCGACCACATGGGCATCTCCGTCCTGCGCGGCAAGTTCAACAAGACCACCGGCACCGTCGTGCTCGACCGTGCCGCGAAAACCGGCTCGATGAACATCGTCATCGACGCCGACTCGCTCGATTTCGGCCACGACAAACTGAACAGCCACGCCAAGGGCGCGGACATGTTCGACGTCGCCAAGTTCCCGACCGCCACCTACGTCGGCAAGTCGATCAAGTTCGACGGCGACACCCCGGTATCGGTCGATGGTGAGCTAACCCTGCACGGCGTGACCAAGCCGCTGACCCTGACCATCAACAAGTTCAAGTGCATCCAGCACGCGATGCTCAAACGCGAAGTATGCGGCGCCGATACGTCGGCTGAGTTCAAGCGCACCGATTTCGGCATTGACTACGCGATCGCACGCGGTTTCGCGCCGGAAGTGAAGCTACAGATCGAGGTTGAAGCCATCAAGGCTGACGCAGCCAAGTAACTCCGTTGGCCCAAGATCGGGGACAGACCACCATCCTACGAGATCGTGGTCTGTCCCCGATCTTACTTGCCCGGCAACGGCAGCACCGGACCGCGCCGCCGCCATGGCAGCCCCGGCCGAGCGTTTCGACGTCGGCTCGATGTTGGTCGAGCGCCACGGCCAGCGCGGCCGTCCGCTGGTGCTGATTCCCGGCCTCGGCAGCGGACCGTGGGCATGGAAGGACACGGTGCGCGAATACAGCGGCGACTACACGGTATACGTGGTCACCCTGCCCGGCTTCGACGGCCGCCCGGCAGTGGCCGGCGCCGGCTTCGACAGCGCGCGCGATGCCTTGAAGCAGCTGATCGCCACCCGCAAGATCGACAAGCCGGTGCTGATCGGACACAGCATGGGCGGCGCGCTGGCGCTTGCGGTTGCCGCGCAGCTGCTTGACCAGGTCGGCGGCGTGGTCGCCGTCGACGGCCTGCCGATCTTCCCGACCATGGAAAACCTGCCGCGCGAGCAGCGTTCGATGATGGCCCAGATCGCCGCGCTGAATGCACCCGCCTTCGCAGCCCAGCAGGCCCAGACCGGCATCACGCCCCAGGCCAAAGCCGCCTACTACACGTCGTTGATGGCAGGCACCGCCAAACTGGAAGTCGTGCCGGTCGAAGGCGCGCGCCACTTCGTGATGTTCGACCAGCCGCGCCAGGTCAGCGACGCGATCGGCCGCTTCCTCAAGGTGCTGTAAACGTCAAGAAGCCCCCACTTCCTTGCGGAAGCGGGGCTGTTTCAATTTACCGCAAGGCCGGTTTAGCGGCCGTCTTGGTCGAAGTCGCCAGGCATGGCGCGCTCGATCTTGTCCCACGCTGCACGGGTAGCCGACTTGGCCTGCTGCCAGTTCAGGCGCGATTTGCCTTTGACGCGGTCCCACTCGCTCGACATGTCGTTTTCGTAGGTGTTGAAATCACCCGAATAACGGCCGCGGCTGTTGTAGCCCAGCTCGTAAGCCGGACCGTAGTCGTCATAGGTGTAGCCCGGGGTGTAGTACGGCGCGGTCTGGTACGCGCTGCGCCAGTAAGCCGACTCTTCCTCGGGATTGACCAGGCGCCCGGCTGCCTTGCCTGCCATGCCGCCAGCGAGCGCACCGGCCACGGCGCCTGCCGCCGCACCGACCGGGCCGCCCATCGCGCCTGCTGCCGCGCCCATGGCCGCACCGCTGCCTGCACCAACGCCCTTGGCGAAGTGGTGCTCGTGCAGTTCGTCGCCCGCTTCCGGATTGACGACTTCGGCAACGCCCTTGCCCGCCAGGCCGCCGGCGACGCCGCCGATGGCTGCGCCGGCTGCAATGCCGACCGGGCCGGCTGCTGCGCCGATACCGGCGCCAGCGCCCAGGCCGGTGCCGATGATGTGCTCACCCTTATGTTCGGTCCATTTGCGCTGGATATGGGCCGCATCCTCGTCCGAACGCGGGGTCACGCCCATCACGATGCCGCCGCTCTTGATGCCTTCTTCGTAGTGCTTGACGCGCTCTTCCGGAATGCCGGCGCCGATCAGTGCGCCAACCAGGCCGCCTGCAATACCGCCGGCGCCTGCGCCGGCCAGTGCCGCTGCGATCGGGCCTGCAACGACCAGGCCAATGCCTGGCAGTACCAGGGTGGTGCCAACGGCCGCGACGCCGGCCAGGACCGCGCCGATGGTGCCGCCAATGCCGGCGCCAACGCCTGCACCTTCGGCAGCTTTGCTGCCCAGTTCGGTTTCTGTGTCTTCAGCGGCAAAATGGGTCTTGCGTGCTTTATCGGACATGACCAGGTTGACGTCATCCGTGGTATAGCCGCGTTCCGAAAGGGAGGTGTAAGCCCGCTCGGCGCTGTCGCGATCGCGGAAGAGACCGGTGACCATGCGCTTGTTCTCATTCGTCGTATCGTACTTGCTCATATCAAAATCTCCTTGAATGTTCAATGTGCGGGGCTCGCATACAAAGCTAGAATAAATTGCCAGGGCCTGAAACTTTACGGCCCGGCAGGACCCGACTCTGTACGTTGACGCACCCTCATTCCGACTTTCCAAATGGCACTGGTAATCCACTGCCGGGATGCCTCGCTACGTACGTTGCCGCACCGACCGGGCGTTATCTAATGACTATTCTTTTGCGTACGGTCAGCAAGTCAGGGGACCAGGGGTATGTTCTTCAACTAAAGGAGGTTCGATATGTTATTCATCATCTGGATCATCGTCGGCGGCGTACTGGGTTGGCTGGCAAGCATGGTCATGAAAACGGACGCAGAACAAGGCATGATTTTGAATGTGGTCGTCGGGATCATCGGTGCCTTCCTGGGCGGCTGGCTGCTCTCTCCGCTGTTTGGAACCGGAACCATCAATTCAGACGACTTCAGCGTTACCTCACTACTGGTCTCCTTCCTCGGTGCAGTTATCCTGCTGGCTATCGTCAACCTGCTGCGTCGCGGCAAGGTACGTTAGTTTTGGCGCACGCCCACCAACCAACGCCCCCGCGCGTTGGTTTTTTTACGCCCGCATCCCGGAATGACGCGCAAAATGGTTCTAACCGCATTGATCAGCGGCCTGGTCACGCTGCTTGCGGTGTTCGTCACCTTCAAGCTCCTGCCCAGCGAGAAGGAGATCGAACGCCAGCTGCAACGCCAGTACAGCACCGGCGATCCCCAGTTCAGGCGCTCCATGGGCGTACTGCTCGGCCCGCCACCCCGCGCCGGCGTCAAGGTCCATGAAAACCGCCCGTGGACCGAAAAACTGCACGGCGAATTCGCCGCCATCTTCGGTTCCCAGTTATAAGGAAGAATGCGCGTTCCTCTGAAGAAAAGCTGTATATATAGACATATGTACAGTGAAAAATATGGTTGACTAATATTTGGACGATACGGATACTCTAGGGCGCTCATAGAGCCCAGTCCATTTCCGCATACCATAAGAGACGAAACGCGAATGAAAAAAATCCTTCTCCCGCTGGCCCTGCTGTCTACCGTCGCCCAGGCTGACGAAGGCATGTGGATGCCCCAGCAGCTGCCACAAGTAGCGAAGCAACTGAAAGCAGCCGGCCTCAAGCTCGACCCTGCTACCCTGACCAAGCTGACCGAATTCCCGATGGGCGCCATCGTGAGCCTGGGCGGTTGCTCGGCCTCGTTCGTCTCGCCGCAGGGCCTGGTTGCGACCAACCACCACTGCGTATACAACAGCGTCGCCGTCAACTCGACCCCTGAGCGCGACCTGCTGGCCAACGGCTTCCTGGCCAAGAGCTTTGCGGAAGAACTGCCGGCATCGCCAGGCAGCCGCATCTTCGTCACCAAGGAAGTGACCAACGTCAGCAACAAGATCATCACCCCCGACACCGCGAAACTGGCCGGCAAAGCCCGCGTCGACGCGATGGAAAAGAACATGAAGTCCATGGTTGCCGAGTGCGAAAAAGACGCCGGCCACCGCTGCAACGTGGCCAGCTACTACGGCGGCCTCGAGTTCTACCTGATCAAGCAACTGGAAATCCGCGACGTGCGCCTGGTGCACGCGCCACCTTCGGGCGTGGGCAAGTTCGGCGGCGACACCGACAACTGGATGTGGCCGCGCCACACCGGCGACTACGGTTTCTACCGCGGCTACGTCAGCAAGGACGGCAAGGCTGCCGACTTCTCGAAAGACAACGTGCCTTACGTGCCGCAGCACCACCTGAAGATCGCCAAGGACGGCGTGAAGGAAGGCGACTTCATCATGGTCCTGGGCTACCCGGGCCGCACCAACCGTCACCGCCTGCCGTCGGAAGTGGCGTTCACCTTCGACTGGAACTACCCGTCCTTCGTGCAGGCATCGCAAGAGACCCTGGCGATCATCGAGCGCGAGACCAAGACCGATCCTGACGCCAAGCTCAAGTACGCAGGCCAGGTCGCCAACGTCAACAACTACTACAAGAACCGCAAAGGTATGCTGACCAGCTACCAGGGCAGCGATTTCCTCACGCGCAAGAGCAAGGAACACGCGAACCTGAAGGCATGGATCAACGCAAACGCTGCACGCAAGGCCGAATTCGGCGCGGACATCGAAACGGTTGAGCAGCTGATCGCCCAGCGCGACGCGGAAACCAAGCGCGACTTCTTCCTGAGCTCGTCGTCGCCGCGCCTGCTGCGTTCAGCACGCGACCTGTACCGCCTGTCGATGGAAAACACCAAGCCGAACGCCGACCGCAAGGCCGGCTACCAGGAACGCGACCTGCCGCGCTTCCAGGCCGGCGTTGCCGCTGTCGACCGCACCTACTCCGAAAAAGTCGACAAGGCACTGGTCCTGAACAGCCTGGTCAAGTACGCCGCGCAGCCGAAGGCACAGCGCAGCGCCAACTTCGACGCCGCCATGGGCATCACCGACGGCATGACCGAAGCGCAACTGAAAGCCAATCTGGACACGATGTACGCAGGCTCGCAGCTGGCCGACAAGGCAGCGCGCACCGCATGGCTGGACAAGAAGCCTGAAGACTTCAAGGCAAGCAACGATTCCTTCATCAAGGCAGCGGTCGCGATGTACGAGCAGGGCCTGAAGAGCGAAGCGGAAGACGAAGAACTCGCCGGCAAGATCCAGCAAGCCTACGCGAACTACATGAAGGCAAAGATCGCCTACATGACCAGCAAGGGCCAGGCAGTGTATCCGGATGCAAACAGCACGCTGCGCGCCACCTTCGGTAAAGTTGCTGGCCGCGCACACGGCGCAGACGGCACCGGCTCCTGGACCGCGTTCACCACCGTCAAGGGCGTGGTAGCGAAGGCAACCGGCGAAGGCGAGTTCAACGCGCCTGCAGCCCAGCTGGAAGCGATCAAGAACAAGGACTTCGGCAAATATGTCGATCCTAAGCTCAAGACCGTTCCTGTGAACTACCTGGCGACGCTCGACATCACCGGCGGCAACTCCGGTTCGGCGGCACTGAACAGCAAGGGCGAGTTCATCGGCCTGGCGTTCGACGGCACGCTCGATTCGATCATCTCCGACTGGGACTTCAACAAGGAAAACACCCGCGACATCCAGGTCGATGTACGTTACATGCTGTGGAACATGAAGCATGTCGACAAGGCGGACAACCTGCTGAAAGAAATGAACGTCGAGTAATTCACGTTTGGAAGGGCATCGAAGCTGCCCTCAAAGAAAAGCCACGCTGCCGCAAGGTGCGTGGCTTTTTTTGCATCCAGTACCGTTCAACCTCGCGCGCCGTGGAAGTAGCATGCACGCGGATGCGCCGAATTGTTTGCAAACCGCAGACCTGTAAAAAAAAGGACTCAACCGAGTCCCTTTTCATTATCAGCGCTCACATCACGCGGTGTGATTCAGCTTCGAATTGCGTATCCCGTAAAGGAAGTAAGTTGCCACCGCCACCGCCATCCAGATCGCAAACGTGGTGAACGTGGTCTTCGACAGGTCCTTGATGATGTACAGGCAGGCGAACACCGACATCCCCGGGATCAGGTAAGGCCCGAACGGCACGCGGAAGCCCTTCTCGATCGGATTGCCGCCATCGCGCTTGCGCATCACCGGCACCGAGATCGACACCACCATGAACGCCGTCAGCGTCCCCATGCTGACCATGTCCCACAGGAAGGTGGAATCCACCAGGCCCGCCACCAGCCCCACCACGACGCAGACGATGACCGTGTTGCTGACCGGCGCCGCGGTGCGCGGGTTGATCTTCTGGAAGGTGCGCGGAATCAGGCCGTCGCGGCTGATCGCGTACAGGATGCGCGTCTGCCCGTAGATCGTCACCAGGGTCACGCTGAACACCGAAATCACCGCGCCGGCGGACAGCACCAGCGCCGGCCACGCCTCGCCGGTCACGTTCTGCAGGATCACCGACAGGCCGGCTTCCTGGTGCGCGAACATGTGCGCAGGCTGCGCGCCGATCGCCGCCAGCGCCACCAGCAGGTAGAACACGGTGACGATGCCCAGCGCCGCCAGGATGCCGATCGGGACGATACGCTTCGGATCCTTTACCTCTTCACCCGCGGTAGCCACCGTATCGAGGCCGATAAACGAGAAGAACACCGTGCCCGCCGCCGCCGTCACGCCGGCCATGCCGCCGAAGCCCTTGCTGTTGTCGGTATTGAAGAACGGCGTGAAGTTATTGGCGTCGAAACCGGTGAACGCGATCACCACGAAGAACACCAGGATCGCCAGCTTCACCAGCACCATCGCGGCGTTGGTGGCGGCAGATTCCCTGGTGCCGCGCACCAGCAGGAAGCCGCACATGATCACCAGCAGGATAGGCGGCAGGTTGATGTGGCCCGGGTTGAACTCCGCTCCGTTCGGCCCCGACACGATCATCGGCGTTCGCAGCATCTCGGGTATCTGCAGCCCGAACGCGTTCTCGAGGAAGTTGTTGAGGTAGGCCGACCAGCCGATCGCCGTGGCGCTGCCGGCCAGGCCATATTCGAGCAGCAGGCAGGCGGCCATGATGAAGGCCGCAAACTCACCGACGGAAGCATAGGCGAAGGAATACGACGATCCCGAGCCCGGGATCTTGAATGCCAGTTCGGCGTAGCACAGTGCGGTCAGGCCGGCGGTGATCGCCGCGATCAGGAAAGACAGGATCACCGACGGCCCGGCTTTAGGCACCGCTTCGACCATCGTGAAGAAAATGCCGGTGCCGATGGTGGCGCCGACGCCGATCATCGTCAACGGGAACAAACCCATCGTCTGCGCCAAGCCGCCGGCTTCGGCCTTCCGGTCTACCAGCTTGGTACGCAACAGCTTCTGGCCCAAAGTTTGATTCACGTCGTGTCCCTTTACGCGCTGAAAAAAATTCTAGCGATTATAGGGGCATATCCACCTTACCAATACACATCTTTTTGCCTGGCGAACCGCTCGAAAATTTTAAGATGTATTCTATATGCCGCTTTTGGTAGAATAGCGGCCGTCGACGCCAACCGGCGTCCAGCTTTTGTCCAATCCAGAGGAATATCACATGATTTCAGCTGCTTCCCGCCCCTACATCGACGCCAGCGTTCCCGTCCTGCGCGAGCATGGCCTTGCCATCACCACCACCTTCTACCGCAACATGTTCGCGGAGTTCCCTGAGCTGACCAACCTGTTCAACATGGGTAACCAGGCCAGCGGCGCGCAGCAGCAATCGCTGGCGTCGGCCGTCTTCGCCTACGCCGCCAACATCGGCAACCCAGGCGCGCTGGGCCCAGTCGTGAACCGCATCGTCCACAAGCACGTATCGGTCGGCATCCACGCCGAGCACTACCCGATCGTCGGCCGCCACCTGCTGGGCGCGATCGCCGAAACGCTGGGCGACGCTGCCACGCCGCCGCTGCTGGCTGCATGGGACGAAGCCTACAACTCGCTGGCCGCGCTGCTGATCCAGGCCGAGAAGGACCTGTACGCCGGCGCCGGCGTCGAACCCGGCCAGACGCGCCCGATGCGCGTCACCAGCGTCGTGCGCGAAAGCGGCGACGTGATGTCGGTGCGGATGGAGCCGGCCGACGGCGCCCCGGTCCAGACCTTCAAGCCTGGCCAGTACGTCAGCGTCGGCGTCGACCTGTCCGAGGGCTACCGCCAGATGCGCCAGTACAGCCTGTCGGATGCGGCCGACGGCGCCAGCCTGCGTATTTCGGTCAAGCGCGAAAGCGGCGCCGAGGCGGCACAAGCCGGCCAGGTGTCGAACTGGATCCACGAGAATGTGAAGGAAGGCAGCGTGCTGCAGGTGTCGCACCCGTTCGGCGACTTCACGCCGGACACCGAATCGAACGATCCGGTTGTGCTGTTGTCCGCCGGCGTTGGTATCACGCCGATGATCGCCGCGCTCAAACGCATCGCCAAGGTCAACCCGAAGCGCTATGTCATCTTCGGCTATGCCGCGCGCGATGCGGCGCACCATCCGCACCAGGCCGACCTGGCGGCCGCGCGTTCGGCGATGCCGAACCTGCAGGTCGTGACCTTCTATGAAAACCTGGGCGACAGCGCCGACGCCCAGGGCGGCCGTATGGAAGTGGCGAAGCTGCCGTCGTGGCCGCGCACCGAGACCAATGTCTACATGTGCGGCCCGCTGGCCTTCATGCAGGCACAGTGGCTTGGACTGGTTGGTGCAGGCGTGCCGGTGACGCGCCTGCACCGCGAGGTGTTCGGGCCTGACATGCTCGACCACCTGCTGTAAGGCGAACAACGGCGGCCGCGATGGCCGCCTTTTTTTTTAGTTCAGGACGTCGACGCGCTTGCCGCTGACGTTGCGCTGGCTTGGGTTGCCATGCACGGTGATGCGTCCCGAGCCGTTGCCGTAGGCGACCAGCGACTGCTTCACGAACGCCGAGATATCGCCCGAGCCGTTGGTGGACAGGTCGGCGCGCTGGGCGGTCAGGCGCGCGAGATGGACGTCGCCCGAGCCGCTGACGCTCGCGTTCAGCGCCTGCACTTCGCCGCTCGCCTCGATGTCGCCGGAGCCCTTCACATGTGCGTTGAGCTGCTCGCCGCGCACCTGGCCCAGGGTGATGCGGCCGGAGCCGGCCAGCGTGGCGGTGGTGCTCTGGCTGTACAGCCCTGCCGCGTTGACCGCGCCGGAACCGGTGTTGCGCACGTCGAGGTTGCCGACGCGGCCCGACAGCGTCGCCTGGCCCGAGCCCGTCTTCACGAAGGTCAGCGGAGCGCCATTCAGGCCGCTCACGTCCATGCGGCCGGAGCCGGTCGTACGCAGGTGGGTCAGCTGGGGAACGTTGTAGGTGATACGGATCGCGTGGTCGGTGCGCACCTTGCCGTCGATCCAGATGCGCATCGTGTCGCCCGCCACTTCCGAACGGATCATCGGCAGCAGGTTGCTGTCTGCTTCGATCGACAGGCCGGGCGTACCTCCAACACGCACGTCGACATGCATCGGACCGGTCACGTCGAGGCCGGGCAGGCTGGAGACAGGACGCTGTTCGCTGGCCAGGCGGCCGTCGCCTTTCACGCCATCGCTGGAAAATACGGAATGGACCTGGACGTCGTCGTTGGGCGTGACGATGATGGCGCAGCCGGTCAGCGCGGCGAGGCAGGCGAGGGAGACGAGAGTACGCATTTGTCGGACCTTTTTGTTATGGGGTTGGAGGACAGCGCGGGAGCGCCATGATCGAACCTTAACAAGAAAGCCACACTGGCAGAACCGACGTGCGACGAAATGCGAAAAACGGGGGGTGGGCTGTTGAAAGCCCGAGGCCAACGGCTAAACGCGTACGACCATGAGACCGGCGCGCAATCCCGCGCGCACATCCGGGTTCGGAAACACAACCAGTTCCTCCGGATGCTTGACGGTGTACACCGTATCGCCATCGGTAGCGATCACCTGGCCCTGCCCCAGCGCCGTGAAGTTCTGGGTGCTGCGGTCGAAGGTCATGCGGAAATCGTCGGAGAGCTTGATGATCTGCTGCGCCACCTTGAACACATGCGGCTCCTGCTTCGCAGGCCCAATCGCCTCGCCGCGCAGCAGCCCTTCCAGCGCCGCCTTCACATCGTCGAACTGGCTCAGGTCATTCTGCCCCAGCGTCCCGACCCGCCCCAGTTCCACGGTGCTTGCCGCCGCGCCGTGATGCTCGGCCGAATAGTAGCTGTAGGTGCCGGCCGAACTCGGGTTCATGATGATCGCCCCGATGGCCGCCTGCCCCAGCCACTTCACCAGTGCCGCCTTGCCCTCGTCGGCGATCAGGTCGGGCACGATGGCGAAGGTCGGATAGACCGACGGCCGGATCGCCGTGTGCAGGTCGAGGTGCCAGCGCACCGGACCGGCGCCGGCGAAGAACGCTTCGGTGGCGGCGGTCATTGCATCGGCGCGCGCGGCTTCCGCCATGCCGGCGAGGTCGCCGCGCACCGGGCGGAACATGCGGTTCAGGTCAGCATCGATAAAACGCTTGCCTGCCGCGATGGCGTCGACGTTGCCGACGCAGACCATCAGGTCCACGGCCAGCGACTGCGGCGCCTGCGACAGGACATCGAGAACCCAGGCCACCATTTCGATCGGCCCGGTCTCGTCGCCATGAACGCCCACCGACAGCACCACGCTTGCGCGCGGCGCCGCCTGCGGCGACTTGACGGTCAGGATTCCCCTGGCCGGCAAATCAACCGCAAAACCGGCGTCGATAAACCGCTGCGCAACGCCGCCGAAATCAGCCTCGGCGAGCGCGCGCACCGCTTCAGGAAGCGCTGGCGCCTGCATGCCGCTTAAGCCGCAGCCGGGGTTGGCGACACTGCTTCGGACAGCGTCCAGACGTTGAGCATCGCCTGCTCAAGGTCGGCCGGCTCCGCAAAGCCGGTCAGGTGCAGCTCGTCGGCAGCGACATCGACCGCATCCATCGGCGCGGAGCCGCCATGGACGCGTGCCAGCACTTTTGCCAGCACGCGCTGCTGGGTACGGCGCAGGGCCTGGGTTGCGTAGTTGCGCAGCTGCTCTTGCGACTTGCTTTGCGGGGCCAGCTTCAGGCCACGTTCCAGCACGTCGATACCGACGCGGCTGCGCAGCGCCATGCCAACCTGCAGGAACTGGGCCAGCGACAGGCCGGCAGGACGCTCGACCGACACTGCCGCGAACAGGAAGGACGACACCGAGTCGATCGCATCGACCGATTTCCAGGCCTGGGCGAACGACGCCGGCAGCGCTGGATACTGGTCTGCCTCGGCCTGCTCGGGCAGCATGCCCTGCAGCGTTTGCGGCTGTGCGAACAGGTTGGTCAGCTCGGCCATGCCGTGGTCCCTGATGAAGCCGTCGAGCGACAACGCGCCTTCGAGCAGCGCCTTGAACAGCACGCGGGTACGCGCATCGACCTTCATCGATACGGCACGCGGGACGCTCAAAGCGCTTTCGTCAAGCGCGTCGAACACCGGCGCCAGGTGCAGCGCGGCCCATACTTCGCCCCATGCCCGAACGACGTCGGTCTCGTCCACGCCCTGCTCGGCGGCGAGGTCGCGCAGCATCAGCGGACCGCAGCGGTTGACCGACTCGTTGGCCAGCACGGTCGCGAGGATCGTGTTTGCCAGCGGGTGGTCGAGCGGATCGCGGGTAGCGACCAGCTGCGCCGGGAAGTACGGCTTCAGGACGCTGGCAGCCCATGGCAGGCCGGTCAGGTCCAGCGCGGACAGGGTGCGCTTGAAGCGGTTCTTGACGTTTGCCACGACCACCGCCAGTTCAGGCGCGGTCAGGCCAAGGCCGTTGGTCTTGCGGCGCGCCAGTTCGGCGTCGGTAGGCAGCTGTTCGAGTTCACGCGACAGCGCGCCTTCTTGTTCCAGGCTGGTGATCAGCGCAGCATAGCCGTCGACCACGGCAGGATTTGCCTGCGCCTGCACTTCGCGCGTCAGCAGGTGGGTCTGCAGCGTGTTGTCGCGCAGGACCAGGCGCTCGATGTCGCCGGTCATCTCGGTCAGGATGCGGTTACGGTCGGTTTCCGGCAGCTTGCCCGCGTTGACTTCGGTGTCCAGCCAGATCTTGACGTTCACTTCGTGATCGGAGCAATCCACGCCCGCCGAGTTGTCGATCGCATCGGTGAAGATGCGGCCGCCGGCCAGCGCGAATTCGATACGGCCGTTCTGGGTTGCGCCGAGGTTGCCGC
>NZ_QYUP01000064.1 GCF_003590855.1 Massilia cavernae | reverse complement strand
GCCGCATCCAGGGCCACCAGCCAGCCGTCAAGCTGACCGACATATACCTTGCCCTTCCATACAGCGACGCCGCGATTGACGGCGTCGCAGCACGCCTTGCGCGCCCATGCGCCATCGAGCTGGGGCTCGAAACGCCACAACAGCTTGCCGGTCGTGGCGGACAGGGCGTACACGGCGCCGAAAGGCCCGGAGTTGTACATGACACCGTCGACGACGATCGGTGTCGCCTCATGCCCGCGCTGTACGCGCCCGCGCAGGTTGCCCGAGTCGAATTCCCACTCAAAGCCGAGACGTCCGACATTGCCCTCGTTGATCAGGGCCAGCGGCGAGTAATGCTGCTCGCCTGCGTCCCTGCCGCCGGTAAACCAGTTTTGCGGCTCGCTGTCGGCCGCCTGAACGCGTTTCCAGTCCACTTGTGCGGCCTTTGCCGCCTTGCCTGCTGCGTCGGCCGTACCATGAAATAGCAATACCAGGACCAGGAAGGCACGCAAACTGCGTAGATAACGCATAGGGACTCCGGCTAACGAGGTTGATTGGGCTTACTCAGGCCGCATTGGGCGCTTGCTCTTTTGCGACCATCTTCGCGAGGATCCGCCGGGACTGCACGCCGCCCGCGTCGATATTGAGCATCAACAGCTTGCGCTCCGGGTAGGATTCGAGGTTCTTCTGCTGGCGTTCGAGCACTTCCATGTCTTCACCGAAGATCTTGCCCTGTCCTTCGCGGATCGATGCGGTCAGCGCCGCATCGTGTGGTTTGAAGTTACGGGCCATGCCCCAGAAATACCAGTGCGACGTTTCGGTCTCGGGGGTGATGAAGTCCACCACGATGCTGGAGACTTTGAAGCGTGGATCGGCGTGGTAGCCGCCCTTGCCGGCGAGCGCGACACCGACTTCGATCAGCACATGGCTGGGCGCGGTGAAGCGGCAGATCTGCCAGCGGTCGACCGGCACGTCATCGGGCAGGTCATTCCCGCGCAATGCCAGGCGCCAGAACGGCGGGGCCATGATGTTTTCCATGAAGCGCTCGGTAATGACCTCCTCGCCTTCGATCCGCGTCGCCACCGGTGCTTCGTCGATTTCCTTCTGCCCGATGCTGGACCCGTGGACGTAAGTCTCATGGGTCAGGTCCATCAGGTTATCGATCATCAGGCGGTATTCGCAGTTGATGTGGTACAGGCCGCCGCCGTAGGCCCACTCGGGATTGACGGCCCATTCGAGATGGTGGATTTTCGACGCATCTGCCAGCGCGGGGTCTCCCGGCCAGACCCAGATGAAACCGTAACGCTCTTCGACCGGAAAACTGCGTACCCCTGGAAATCCGCCAACCCGCTGTCCAGGCATCGACACGACCTTGCCGTTGCATCCCATCGCCAGGCCATGATAGCCGCACACCAGTTTTCCGTCCACGACCTTGCCGAGGGACAAAGCGGCGCCGCGATGCGGGCAGAAGTCTTCGACCGCAGCAACCTTGCCTTCAGGACCGCGGAAGAAGGCAATTTTCTCGCCGCAAATTTGGCGACCGAGCGGACCGTCGGCGATTTCGTCGGGCGTGCAGGCGACGTACCAGGTATTTTTCGGGAACATGTAGGTTTCTCCTTGTAGCGCCATCAGCCTGCGGTCGGGCCGATGGCGGCTCTTGCAAAATGCTGTGCGCCGGTCAGGCTGCGCGCTTGAGCATGTTATGTGGATCGATGACGAATTTTTCGGCGCGCCCGCGTCGAATGCCCCGTAGCCGCCAGGCGCCTCGTCGAGCGAGATTACCTGGACGCCGACGATGTCGGCGACGTGGATCTTGTCCCACAAGATCGCCTGCATCAGCTGGCGGTTGTATTTCATGACCGGGGTCTGCCCTGTGTGCAGGCTGTGCGACTTGGCCCACCCCAGCCCCAGGCGCAGGCTCAGGCTGCCTCGCTTGGCGGCGGCGTCGACCGCACCAGGATCGTCGGTCACGTACAGTCCGGGATGCCGATGCGTCCGGCAGCGCGGGTGATCTCCATCAGCGAGTTCAGTACGGTGGCCGGCGCTTCGATTTGCGACCCGCCGTGGCCATGGCCGCGTGCCTCGAAGCCGACGCAATCGATCGCGCAGTCCACCTCGGCGTCGCCAAGGATCGCGCTGATCTGCTCCGCCAGCGTCACGTCGAGGGAGAGATCGACGGTTTCGAAGCCCACGCTGCGTGCGTGCTCGAGGCGCACCGGATTGACGTCACCGACAATGATGACGGCCGCGCCCAGCAGGCGGGCCGAGGCCGCAGCGGCCAGGCCGACCGGACCGGCGCCGGCGATGTAGACGGTGGTGCCGGGGCCGACACCGGCCGTGACCGCGCCATGATAGCCGGTCGGCAGGATGTCGGACAGGCAGGTCAGGTCGGTGATCTTTTCCATTGCGCGGTCGCGGTCCGGGAAGCGCAGCAGGTTGAAGTCCGCGTACGGCACCATGACGTATTCCGCCTGGCCGCCGATCCAGCCGCCCATGTCGACGTAGCCGTAAGCGCCGCCAGCGCGCGACGGGTTGACGCTCAGGCACACGCCAGTGTGCTGCTCCTTGCAGGAACGGCAGCGTCCGCATGCCACATTGAACGGCACCGACACCAGGTCGCCCAGCTTGAGCGTCTCGACGTCCTTGCCGACTTCGATTACCTCGCCGGTGATCTCGTGCCCGAGCACCAGGCCGGAAGCCGCGGTCGTGCGGCCGCGCACCATGTGCTGGTCCGAGCCGCAGATATTGGTCGTGACGACCTTGAGGATCACCCCATGCTCGATCTTCTTGCCCCGGGGGCTTTGCAGCTTGGGAAACGGGATCCCCTGCACTTCGACTCGCCCTTGTTCCACATACACTACACCGCGATTGTCCGACATGTCTGTGTCTCCTGTGACTGTTAACTTCGTTGACGAAAACCTGCTATGCCGCGGGCGCCTGGGCGACGTACTTGCTGGTCAGGTACGCGTCCAGCCCTTCGGTGCCGCCCTCGGCGCCATAACCGCTATCCTTGACGCCCCCGAACGGGGTTTCCGCGGACGCGATCAGGAAGGTATTGATGCCCAACATGCCGGACTCGATGTGATCCGCCAGCCTCGTAATACGGTCGGCATTGGACGTGAATGCATAGGCGGCAAGGCCGAACGGCAGCGCATTCGCCTGGGCGATCGCCTGCTCTTCGCTGGCGAACGGGATGATCAGCGCGAGCGGACCGAACGGCTCTTCGCTCATTACGCGCGCGCCGGGATCGATGTCGGTCAGCACGGTCGGCTTGTAGAAAAAGCCTTCGCTTCCGCCTGGAGCCCCGCCGGCGCTGACTTTCGCACCGCCGGCGCGCGCGTCCTCGACCAGGCTTTCCATCGCCGCCACCCTGCGCGGGTTGGCAAGCGGCCCCATCCCGGTTTGCGGGTCGAGTCCGGAGCCCAGGCGCAAGGAGCCGGCGGCATCGGAGAACGCAGCCGCGAATTCACGGTAGATCTTCTCGTGGACGAAGAAGCGCGTGGGCGAAACGCACACCTGCCCGGCATTGCGATATTTCCCGGCGACGGCCGCTCGGGCCACGCGCTGCACATCGACGTCGTCGAATACAAGCACAGGAGCGTGGCCGCCCAGTTCCAGCGTCGCCGGCTTGACGCCCTGCGCCGCGAGCCCGGCGATGTGGCGCCCAACCGCGACGCTGCCGGTGAACGACACCTTGCGTACCACGGGTGACGAAATCAGGTGCTCCGATACCGTGGCCGGCACCCCGAACACGACATTCAGGACTCCCGGAGGCAGTCCCGCGTCATGCAGCGCGCGCGCCAGCTCGATCGTGCAGGCGGGAGTCTCTTCCGCGGCCTTGATGATGCAGGTGCAGCCGGCGCCCAGCGCGCCCGTGATTTTCCTGGCCGGGATCAGGGCCGGGAAATTCCAGGGCGTGAAGGCCGCGGTCACGCCAATCGGCTGGCGCAGGACGGTATTGCGCCAGCCGGGGAAGCGGCCCGGAACCACACGCCCATAGGCGCGGCGCCCCTCCTCCGCGGACCATTCGAAAACCTCGGCCGAGATGAGGACTTCAAGCATGGACTCCGCCAGTGTCTTGCCCTGCTCGAGCGACATGATGGTGGCGATGTGATGCTGGCGCTGGCGCAGCAGTCCGGCGGCAGTGCGAAGGATCTGCCCGCGTTCGAGCGCCGACATGGCGCGCCATTTCAGGAAGGCCGCTTCCGACGATTCGAGCGCGGTGTCCAGGTCGGCGGCACTGGCGTGCGGCAACTGCCCCAGCGAGAGGCCGGTCGCCGGGTTGATGACTTCTTCGGTTTGCCGGCCGCGCGCGTCCAGCCATTCGCCGGCGATGTACAGTTTCAGGTCGAGCGACGGTACAGACATGAATACTCTCCATAAGGCGTCCGCACGCTGGTGCGGCGGCGCCAGTTCAATTTGGGCAGGATTAGCCGCGCTTGTACTCGCCCAGGCCGGGACGGTAGGCCTTGTCATCGATGAACTGCGCCATGCCCTTGTCCTGGCCGCGCTCCGGATCGAGGGCGCGGGTCTGGTCCGCCTTCGCGGTCAGGTATTCGGCCGCGGTCTCCCACGACATCTCGCGCGCCATGTGATACGCGGCTTTCGCCTGGCGCAGCACAAACGGATTCTTCGCGATCAGCGTGCGGGCCAGGGCTTCGGTCCGCTCGCGCAGTTTGTCCGCCGGCACCGACTGGTTGACCAGTCCCATTTCGGCGGCGCGCACGCCGTTGAACGATTCGCCGGTCATGATGTAGTACAACGAATCGCGCTGGTTGATCACGCCGGCCACGGCCTTGGTCACCACGCCGGCCGGGATGATGCCCCAGTTGATTTCGGACAGTCCGAAAATCGCATCATCCGACGCGATCGCCAGGTCGCACGCGATCATCGGCGTGAACGCGCCGCCGAAGCACCAGCCGTTGACCATGGCGATGGTCGGCTTGCCGTAGTTGCGCAACATCTTCCACTGCCAGGTGCCATTGGCACGGTAAACGCGCATGCGCTCGTCGTACGACAGTTTGTCGGTGGCGCGGAAATACTCCTTCAGGTCCATTCCGGCCGACCAGGATTCGCCGCTGCCGGTCAGGACGACGACGCTGCAGCGGTCGTCGATCTCGAGCGCGTCCAGCACTTCGATCATTTCGAAGGCCAGGGCCGGGCTGATGGCATTGCGCTTTTCCGGGCGGTTCATCGACACCCAGGCGATGCCCTTGTCGAATTCGACCAGCACCAGCGTGCCACCCGGGATCGGCTTGGCGGAATCCGCCGTAGTAGTGTTCGTCATGTTTTCTCCTGTGGTGGTCGTGATCGGCGCAAGCGGCTCAAAGGCCGATTGCGACGGATTTGATTTCTGTGTAAACCTCGATGCCCTCGCGGCCGTTCTCGCGTCCCCAGCCGGACTGCTTCATGCCGCCCATCGGCAGCGCGTTGTCGAACAGGCCGCCCGCATTCACCTTGACCGAGCCGGCCCGGATGGCGTGGATCATCTTGTGCGCTGTGCTCAGGTCGCGTGTCCATACGGTGGCGGACAAGCCGTATTCCGTGTCGTTGGCCAGGGCGGCAATCTGCGCCAGGTCGTTACCTTCGAACGGCATCGCGCACAGGACCGGCCCGAAGATCTCCTCGCGCACCACGGCCATGTCGGCGCGCGTCTGCGTCAGGACCGTCGGCTGGATGAAGTAACCTTCACCATCGATCACCTTGCCACCCGTGAGCACCTCGGCGCCGTCGCGTTCGCCAGAGCGGACATACGCGCTGACCCGGTCCAGCTGCTGCTGCGACACGAGGGGGCCGATCTCGGTGTCCGGCGCCAGGCCGTGTCCGACCTTGAGTTTGGCGGCGCGCTCGGCGACGCCTTCGACCACGCGGTCGAACACATCCTTGTGCACGTAAAGGCGCGAACCGGCCGCGCAGATCTGGCCCGAGTTCGAAAAAATGCTGCGCGCCGCGCCGTCGATCGCCTTCTCGATATCCGCATCGGGGAATACGATCGTGGGCGACTTGCCGCCCAGTTCGAGCGTCACACGCTTGAGGTTGCCGGCGGCGGCGGCAAGGATGGATTTGCCGGTCAGGGTCGACCCGGTAAACGACACCTTGTCGACTCCCGGATGCTCGGCCAGCGCCTTGCCCGCCGTCAGTCCGAAACCAGTCACGAGGTTGAACACGCCTGGCGGGAAACCGACCTGTGCGATCAATTCGGCCAGCCGCACGGCAGTCAGCGGGGTTTGCTCGGCAGGCTTGAGAACGACCGTGCAACCAGCGGCCAGGGCCGGCGCGATCTTGCCGACAGCCATGGCAAGCGGGAAATTCCACGGCACGATCTGGCCCACCACACCCACCGGCTCGCGCAGCGTATAAGCCTGCCATTGCCCTGGGAACGACAGGTTGATTGTCTCGCCGAACAGCTTGGTCGCCCAGCCCGCGTTGTAGCGCAGGCATTCGGCCGCGCCGCCAACGTCCATCATCCGGGCGAAACGCACCGGCTTTCCGTTGTCCAGGCTTTCCAGCAGCGCCAGTTCGTCGGCGTTCGCTTCGATCGCGTCCGCCAGTTTGAGCAGGAGCCGGGCGCGGCCGGCCGGGCCGAGCGCGCGCCACGCATTGCCTTCAAACGCACGGCGGGCTGCCTGCACCGCGAGGTCGATATCGGCCGCCTCACCGGCGGCCACTTGCGCGAAGACCTGGCCGTTGGCCGGATTGCGCACCTCGATCGATTGCCCGCCCCGCGCCGCGTGCCACTGGCCATCAATGAACAACTGGTGCGTCTTCGCCAGGAATCCCTGTGACAGGGTTGCCAGCTGGCTGTCGATGTTGTGATTGTTCACTTTGTGCCCTCATCAAATTTTTAATATAAACGAACTTTATATAAACTTCGCATACCTTGTCAACGAAAAAATTCACGGGAATGGCAAAAGACGAACGGAAGCGCTTCGCAGTAGATGCAAAGGCAAATTTATATAAGGGATCTTTAAATGAACGACGGCGCAAGGCCGCCGGCACGACTGCGGGAGGGAGCGGAAGTGACCGGCGCGACTGGCGCGCCGCTCAATCAGGAACGGAGGGTATTGACGACGATGGAGAGCGTATCGCGGAATGCATCAATGGAGTCCGCCGGAACATTTTTCAACGCGGCGCGCTCGACGGCCTGCATTTGAATCGCACCGAGCGCCTGAATGCTGCGGCCTTCCTCGGTAAGGTTCACGATGAGAAGACGCCGGTTTTCCGGATTCTCGGCCCTGGTCAGCAAACCGCGCTGTTCCAGTAACGTCAACAGCTGTCCCATATTCTGGGGACTGACATAGAAACGGCGCGCCAATGCAGCCGAGGACAGGCCGGGCTTGTGCTCGATGACCGACAAGACCGTGTACTGAATCGGCGTCAGGTCGAACTGCTTGAGGGCCGCCTCGATCTGCGTGCGCACGCCGTGGTGTGCGGCGGCAAGCATGTAAAGCGTGGTTGCTTCGACGCTGACTGTTTTTACACTTTTCTTGGGGGATGCCACGACGCCGCCAGTCTTTTCAATAACGAGGAATGGGCCGAGAAGCCGGCCCGCCAGGCGGCCATTATAAGGTAAATCGTGTTTATATCAACCCTGCCCCCCTCGCACACCCCGCGGATTCCTCTATCAGGATGTTGAAAAAGGCATGAATACCTTCGGGCTTGATCGATGATCAGTCGAAATTTATCGCTCGCAAACCCGCATTCAGCCTTGAAACCGGGTTCTAGCCGCTTTTCAGGGCGCTTTGCGCGGTTTTTCATGCCTTTCGGCACCCTCTGGGCGGATTCCGCCTTATACAGTCGAGCCACGGTTCTGCATGTAGATCAACACACCGTCATCGGTCTTCAGGAGATACCGGGCATCGAAATCGATGACGCCATCCGGACGGACAAGAGGACAGTCAGCGCCACTATCGGGCAACACCACGCCTCGAATCTCGGGACCCTCGAACGATCCTTCTTTCACATAGACGGCTACTCGTTCAGCACCCTGCGGGCTCGGCCCGAAGTAGTGCGCTCCGTGCAACACAATCCGGACAGAAAACGCGAATTCGAAGCGCGGTTCACGCGGCGCAACATTGATGTTCATGCGCTCATTGTCTCCACTGAAAGTTTGAGAAGAGTGCCCCCCCGACGCAAAACAGAACGAGACGCGGCATCGATACCGATCTTTGCAGCGCCTGGAACAGGCGTGCTTCATGGCATCAACGTCGACAGTCGCTGATCATTCGTCCATGCGATCCGTACAGAGGTAAACTTATATATAGTTCCTTTACATAAGTCTACTTTACGTGTAGTCTAAATGTGTTCAGGGCTTGAGGAGTAGGCGTTAACCATCACCGCCCAGACCTCAACCGCAGAGACTGCCGGCTTTGGGAGACCCCATCTCCCGTGGTGCGGCAGGGCCCGGATGGATTTCATAAACAAGCGCCTGTATGGGGCAATGGAGAAGAGACAAGTGGCTACTACGGACTACATCGTCGTCGGGGCTGGATCGGCTGGCTGCATCGTCGCCAGCCGCCTCAGTGAGGACCCCAGGACGACTGTGACCTTGATCGAGGCAGGAGGAACGGGAAAGAACATCCTGTACAGCATGCCGGCGGGCTTCTTCGCGTTGATGAAGTCGGGACAAGGAAACTGGAACTATCAGACGGTGCCGCAGCGCGCGCTTAACGGCCGTGAGATCTACTTCCCCCGGGGCAAGGTGCTCGGCGGATCGAGCGCGATCAACGGGCTGATTGCCTCCCGCGGGCTGCCAGGCGATTACGATCACTGGGAGCGAATCGGCAACCGTGGCTGGTCTTTTCGGGAGTGCCTTCCCTACTTCAAGCGACTGGAGTCGTTCGCGGAGGGCGACCCTGAATATCGTGGACATGATGGCCCTGTCGGCGTGACGGCACCGGTCAGGGAAAACATGACCGCGGTCTCCCGAGCCTGGATCGATGCATCGATCCAGGCAGGACTGCCGTACAACCCGGATCACAACGGTCTGTCCACGTATGGCGTGTCGCACGCCCAGGGCAATTACAAGAACGCGGTCCGTCAAAGCACTGCGGCCCGCTATATCACCCCTGCGATGGATCGCCCGAACCTACGGGTTGTCGTGGACGCGCTCGTGACGAAAGTGATACTTGAGCAAGGACGCGCAGTTGGCGTCGAGGTCATTCGAGGCGGTCAACGGGAAATCATTCGGGCGGATCGCGAGGTCATTCTGGCAGGTGGGGCAGTGAATTCGCCCCAGCTCCTCCAGTTGTCCGGGATCGGCGACCCGCTCGACCTTCAGCCGCTAGGAATCAAGGTTGAAGCGCCTCTCGTGGGTGTCGGAAAAAACCTCCAGGACCACCTGAACGTATCGTTGAAGCAGCGTCTGACGTCGCCTGTGTCCTACCTGCGCAACACGCGTCCGCTTTCGATGTTGGGCTCGTTCGCGAAGTACGCGCTCTTCAAATCCGGGCCCAGTGCCACCAACGGTCTGGAGGCCTGGTCGCATGTTCATTCGTCGGCCGAAATCGACCACCCAGATATTCAGATTTATTGCGTCAACATCATGCACTCCAATAACGGCCGCGATATCGTGCCCGAGGAAGGCTTCATGGCGAGCCTCAATCACTGTCGCCCACGCAGTGTCGGCACCGTTCGCATCAAGACAGTGAACCCGGGTGAGGCACCTCTCATTGATCCGTGCTATCTGAGTGACCCCGAAGATCTGCGCGTTCTCCGTGCCGGTATCCGAATCTCCCGCGACATCATCGCCCAGGGCGCGTTCGACGCAATTCGCGGGCAGGAATATGAGCCCGGCTCGAAGGCTGAATCCGATGCTGATATCGACGCCTATATCCGGAGAACCGCGAACACCATCTACCACCCGGTGGGCACTTGCAAGATGGGCGTCGACGAGTCGGCCGTGGTTGATCCCGAGCTGCGCGTTCGCGGCGTTGACGCCCTTCGCGTGATCGATGCATCGGTCATGCCGACCATCCCGAGCGGAAATACGAACTTCCCTACCATGATGATCGCGGAGAAAGCGGTCGATCTGATCCGGACGGGGCAACGATAAGCGCAGGTAAAAAGCTGCGTTTGCGAGCGATTCATCGGACGAGTACTAATGTCCGTGCCTGAAGGACGGACATTCAGTGGTACTGCCGATGGCATCGCTCGCAAACGCAGCTTTTTACCTGCGCTTATCGTTGCCCCGTCCGGATCAGATCGACCGCTTTCTCCGCGATCATCATGGTAGGGAAGTTCGTATTTCCGCTCGGGATGGTCGGCATGACCGATGCATCGATCACGCGAAGGGCGTCAACGCCGCGAACGCGCAGCTCGGGATCAACCACGGCCGACTCGTCGACGCCCATCTTGCAAGTGCCCACCGGGTGGTAGATGGTGTTCGCGGTTCTCCGGATATAGGCGTCGATATCAGCATCGGATTCAGCCTT
>NZ_QYUP01000063.1 GCF_003590855.1 Massilia cavernae | reverse complement strand
AACAGGCGCAGGCGCGGATTAAACTTGAACAGGGCGTGCAGGCGCGCCGACTGGACGTCCTGGTCGTCCAGGTTTTTGGCGAGATTCTGGGTGGAGTTCAGGTAGCCGTCATGCTTGGTGCTGGCGACCGCGCCGCGGACCGAAATGACATCATTGATCTTCACGTTGAGGAAACCGTCGAAACGCTGGGTATCGTAGTTGCCGAACTCCACCGATGCCGCGCCCTCGAACTTGTCGGTCGGCTTGTTGGTGATGAGGTTGACGGCGCCAGCGGTCGAATTGCGGCCATACAGCGTACCCTGCGGACCGCGCAGTACTTCGACGCGCTCGAGGTCGAAGAATGCCAGCCCGGCGCCTTGCGGCCGAGCGATGTTCACGCCATCCAGGTTGAACGAGGCGGACGGGTCGCCCTTGTCGGTAACGTCGCCGCTGCCTACGCCACGGATCGTCACCTTCATCGCGCCCAGCGATCCCTCCCCGATGTGCACATTACCCACCATTTCGGTCAGGTTCGCTGCATTGATTGCTCCGGCAGCCTTCAGGTCTTCGCCTGAGACCGCGACCAGGGACAGGGGAGTCTTCGAAGCCGGCTGCGCTATTCGCTGCGCCGTGACGATCACTTCCTGGATCGCAGCGACGTTTTCGCCCTGCGTTTGCGATTGTGCATTCGCCGTGCCGGCCGTCGCACCGACCAATGCTGTAACAGCGGCAGCGATGGCGCCCTTTTTGAACTTCCCAGTTTCCAACATGCTGATGTCTCCTTATTGTTTTCTATCCGACTGCCAGAACGCCCTGTTTGCCTGGCGAGCGCGCCTCCGCAGTAACGCTGATTTATATAAAGCAGCTTTACTTTAGCCAATCGAATATCCAATGTCAAGCAGCGCCGGATTTATATTTTGAAATTGGGGTCGAGAGCCGCCACCAGGCATCGTTGGCACTGCTTCGCCGCTACCAGGTTGCGGTGCGCGGTACCGGCATGCGCGATGCTCAGTTCGCAGGCAAGCACGCTGTCGCGCGCAGCGATTGCATCGACAATTCCGTGATGCTGCAACTGCGCTGTGGCGAGGCTGGCGAATGTATCCGGGTTGTCCGCCTGCGTCAGCACGAATGCGCTCGGCGATGAGAACGGCAACGCCAGCGCACGCGAGAAGGCGCGGCGGACAATGATGCTGTCGCTCGCATCCAGCAGCAGGGCATGGAACCGGGCGTTAAGGAACATGTACTTCGTCAGGACTTGCTCGCTCGGGACAGGTGTCATGGCCAGCAGCCGGTCGATTCGGACCAGGCACTCCCGCATGGCGTCGAGAATTTCCTGCGCGACGCCCCGCTCTGCAGCCATGCGCGCCGCCAGTCCCTCCAGCCTGCCGCGCAAGCACACCGCCTCGTTCAAATCCGGCGCGCTAGCCGGGCATACGGCGTAACCGGCCGCCGGTGCAGGCTCGACCATGCCCTCGTCCTGCAGCTGGCGCAAAGCCGCTGCGATCGCCGCGGGCCTCACCTGGAACTGTTCCGCCAGTACGGTCTCCACGAGACGCTCGCCGCTATCGAAACAACCGCCGAGTACAAGTCCCCGTATGCCCAGCAACGCGTGCTCGGTCTGTGAACCGTACCGCGAAGGAAAAGTGAATTGATCCATGTTCGCCGCTCCCAGTCGATATGGCGGCGCCAACTGCACCGCCGGGTCCTTCGTTCTTTCCGCCCAATGAGCCGATAGTACCACCGGCAGGCCGCAATAACATCCTACTTTATATAAATCTATGTTACTATTGATGCGACACCGCGGCGCTTCAATCGCCCGTCCCGCAGTAAATTGAAAAGATTGAGGAAATATGCTGAACCAGCTAGAGGGAAGTGACGTGAAGGACTACGACGATCCGGCATCCAGGCAGAGCGGGACAGCGCGTACGAGTTATCTCTTGGCGCAATGTTTCCATGCCCTGCGTTCACTGATCGAACCGGCACTGAAGAGCTTCAATATCACCCCGCTTCAGTACACGATCTTGTCGGTGGCACTGCATACGAGCAAACTGTCCTCAGCAAAACTATCGCGCCGCTTCTACATTACGCCGCAGTCGATGGGCCAGATGCTGGGCGGCCTGGAAGAGCGCGGCCTGGTCAGGCGCGAACAGGATCCTGCGAACCGGCGCATCCTGCTGGTTTCATTGACAGAAGAAGGCTGCGCGCTGGCGAAGCGCTGCGCCGAGCAGATCGAAAGAATTGAAAGGGAGGCGTTCGGCGAATTCCATCCGGATGACATCGAGCAGTTCCGGGAAAGCCTGCGCCGGCTCTCGAACAAGGTGCGCAATGGCGTCCAGATGCAGGCGCCGCCTTGAACGTTGCCAAGTAAAGTAACGACCAGCGCTGTCCGTTTTGATTAAGGAGACAAACCGATGAAGGCATTTCCCCAACAGCCCACCTACACCGGGTTTAACGAACCAAGCCGTGTCGAGGCAGACGTATGCGATCTTGAAGTCGAAGGCGAATTGCCGCTCGACCTGAACGGCACCTACTATCGCGTCGGGCCCGATCCGCAATATGCGCCACGGCTGGGATCGGACATTTATTTCAACGGTGACGGCATGGTCAGCATGTTCCGTTTTAAGAACGGCCGCGTCGACCTCAAATCGCGCTACGTGCGCACCGACAAGTTCAAGCTCGAGCAGGAGGCCGGCCATGCCCTGTTCGGCGCCTACCGCAATCCCTGGTCGGACGATCCTGCCGTGCAGGGCAAGAACCGCGGCACCGCGAATACGAATATCGTATTTCACAATGGCCAGCTGCTCGCATTGAAGGAAGACAGCCCGCCGGTCGCGA
The DNA here is from genome assembly GCF_003590855.1 of Massilia cavernae. Taxonomy (GTDB): domain Bacteria; phylum Pseudomonadota; class Gammaproteobacteria; order Burkholderiales; family Burkholderiaceae_D; genus Telluria_A; species Telluria_A cavernae. Next base: position 11,371 of record NZ_QYUP01000063.1, on the reverse strand, counting down.
TGGACCCGGACACCCTCGAAACGATTGGCAACTGGGACTTCAACGGCAAGCTGAGCAGCCAGACGTTTACCGCGCACCCGAAAATCGATCCGCAGACCGGCGAAATGGTGTGCTTCGGTTACTCCGCCACCGGTGTCGACACCCCCGATATCGCCTATTACGTGGTCGGCCCGACCGGTGAAATCGTCCATGAGGTATGGATCAAATCGCCGTACAACTGCATGATCCACGACTTCGGCGTGACGCGCGATTTCGTGATCTTCCCGATTGTTCCGGTCGTTTCGAGCGCGGAGCGGGCCAAGGCAGGCCGCCCGACTTTCGGCTGGGACGGCACCAAGGACATCTATCTGGGCGTGATGCCGCGACGCGGTACGGCCAGGGACGTGCGATGGTTCCGCGCTCCGAACCAGTTTGCATCTCACGTGATGAATGCATTCAACGAGGGATCGAAGGTCCATATCGACATGCCCAGGGCGGAGTCGAACATGTTCCCGTTTTTCCCCGACATCAGCGGCAAGCCTTTCGACCGCGAACGCGCTGCGGCGCGCGTCACGCGCTGGACGCTCGATTTCAATTCCAAGGGCGACACCTTCGAAGCGCGCCAGATGACGTCGCTCGTTGGCGACTTCCCACGGATTGACGACCGCTATGCGATGGAGTCCTATCGCCACGGGTACCTGTGCGTCAGCGATTTGACCAAGCCCTACGACGCACTGCGCGGCGGGTCGATCACCGGGATGTTCATTAACTGCCTGGGCCATATCGACCTCGCCACGGGCAAGCACGAAGAATATTTTGTCGGGCCCACCAGCACGCTGCAGGAGCCGGTGTTCATTCCAAAGTCGGCCACCGCCGCCGAGGGCGAGGGCTACCTGGCCGTGCTGGCCAACCGCCACGAGGAACTCCGTTCGGACCTGCTGATCCTCGATGCCCAAAGGCTCGCCGATGGGCCGATCGCCACCGTGCACCTGCCGGTGCGCTTGCGCCAGGGCCTTCATGGCAACTGGGTGCCGGCGACAGCCGCCTGACAATCGCGACAACTCCAACCACACCAAGGAACAAGCATGGCTGAAGCGAACACTCCAATTGCGAAAGTGAACTACCTGCGCATTGCCACGGAAGAGGCATACTGCCCCCCTGAGATGCTCAAGATCTACCGCAAGATCCTCGACGACAGATCGGTCGACGATCCCGGGTTCAATACCATGTGGGGCTTTTACATGTCCGGCACCAGCGCCCGTGCCCGCCACATCATCACCTCCCTGCAGGACCTGGGCGAGGTTCGGCTGAACCACATGAACGAGAGTGGGATCGACAAGCAGATCCTGGCGCTGACATCGCCCGGCGTCCAGATCATGGACCGGGACACCGCGGTCTCGTTCGCCATCACCGCCAACGATCAACTGGCCGAAGACATCGCCCGCAACCCGACCCGCTTCGCCGGCCTGCTGGCGGTCGCACCACAGGACCCGGCAAGCGCCGCCAGGGAAATCCAGCGCGGCGTGACCAAACTGGGCCTCAAGGGCGTTATCGTCAATTCGCATACCCACAACGAATACCTGGACGATCCCAAGTTCTGGCCGATCTTCGAGGCGGCGGAGGCGCATGACGTGCCCATCTACCTGCACCCGAACACGCCATCCAAAGGCATGATCGGTCCGCTGCTCGAGCGCGGCCTGGATGGCGCGATCTTTGGTTTTGGCGTCGAAACCGGCATGCACGTCCTTCGTATCATCACGGCCGGCGTGTTCGACCGTTTTCCAAAGCTCAAGATCGTCATCGGCCACATGGGCGAAGCCCTGCCCTACTGGCTGTTCCGCCTCGACTACATGCACAAGGCGACCGTCGCATCGAATCGCTACGACACCATGCGGCCGCTGCAGCGCAAGATCAGCGACTACATGCGCGACAACATCTGCATCACGAACAGCGGCGTCGCATGGGAGCCGGCAATCAAGTTTTCCCAGCAGGTGCTCGGCATCGACCAGGTCATGTACGCGATGGACTACCCGTATCAGTACGATCCGACCGAGGTGGCGGCGTTGGACAACATGGCCATGTCCGATGAGGACAAGAAGAAATTCTTCCAGACCAACGCCGAACGCGTCTTCAAGCTTTGACGCGGCGCTTCACTCACTCAACAAGGAGACTTCATGGCTTCGGCTTTTGACGACGACAGCTTCAAATTATTGCTCGACACAGTCGAACGTTTCATCCGGGAGCGCTTGCTTCCCCTCGAGGCCGAAGTCGAGCGCACCGAACAGGTACCCGCCGATGTCATCGCCGAAATGCGGGAAATGGGACTGTTCGGCTTGAGCATCGGGCAGGAATATGGCGGCTTCGAGCTGGATATTACCCAGGAAATGCAGGTGCAAATGCTGTTCAGCCAGGTCTCCCAGGCGTTCCGCATGGTGTTCTGGCCCAACGTCGGCATCGGCAGCAAGGGTATTGCCATTGCAGGGACCGATTTACAGAAGCGCACTTACCTGCCCGGCATGGCGACCGGCGAGATTCCTGCCGCTTTCTGCCTGACCGAGCCGGATGCCGGCTCGGATGCGGCCAGCCTGAAAACGAGCGCCGTGCGCGATGGCGACTTCTTCGTCCTGAACGGCACCAAGCGATTCATCTCGAACGCCACGCGTGCCAAGGTGTTCACGGTGATGGCGCGCAGCGATCCTTCTAAAAAGGGCGCTGATGGGATCACGGCCTTCCTGGTCGATCGCGACACGCCTGGCCTGTCGATTGGCAAGCCGGAGCACAAGATGGGGCAGAAGGGCTCGCCGATTGCAGACGTCGTGCTCGAGAATGTCCGCATTCCGGCCGCCAACATCGTGGGCGGGCCCGAAGCCGAGGGACGGGGCTTCAAGATCGCGATGGCGGTGCTCGACGCCGGCCGCGCCAGCGTGGCTGCTTCCGCGGTTGGTGCGGCGAAGCGCCTGATCGACGAAGCGGCGCGTTACGCGCTTCAGCGCAAGCAGTTTGGCCAGCCGCTGGCGCAGTTCCAGCTGATCCAGGCCATGCTCGCCGATTCGGAAGCCGAGTACCTGGCCGGACACGCCCTTGCGCTGCGCGCCGGACAGGCACTCCAGCGCGGCGAAGACACCCGCGTGCTGGCGGCATCGGCAAAGTATTTCTGCTCGGAGATGCTGGGACGGGTGGCGGACCGCGCGGTGCAGATCCTCGGCGGGAATGGCTACATGGCCGAATACCCGGTCGAACGGCTATACCGCGATGCCCGTGCGTTCCGTATTTATGAAGGCACCAGCCAGATCCTGCAATTGGTCATTGCGCGCGCGATGTTGCAGCGTTACGCAGACTGAGCACACGAAACCAGGGAAGCAGGCCCGAACGATGGCCCCGACGCAGATGCGCGGGGCCATTTTCCTTTCGGCCCGGTAGTCCTTCCGGTCCTGCCAGGCGGCGCCCTCCCTGCTATCAAGGCGAACAAAAAAAATGGCCCCACCAGAAAACGAGGGGCCATCCGCTACATAATGGGTAAGCGCTGCCTAGCTGCGCGTCACCATCAGGGCATCGAGCGCGAGCACGCCCTTCCCGGCCTCGAACACGACCAGCGGGTTGATGTCGATTTCGACCAGCTCAGGGTTCGCGCGCATGACGGCCGCCAGCAGCATGATCGAATCGGCCAATGCCTCGATGTCCAGCGCCGGCGCGCCGCGCGTACCATGCAACAGTGCCGCGCCGCGCAGTTTTTCGATCTCGGCGAGAACCTGCTGGCGGCTCGCGGCGACCGGGATGAGCCGGAAATCCTTGAGCGTCTCGATCCAAATGCCGCCCAAGCCGATCAGCACCACCGCGCCCCACTCTGGATCGCGGCGTGCGCCGACCACCATTTCGAGGCCGGAAGGCGCCATCGATTCAACCAGCAGGCCGTCCAGCTCCAGTTCGGGACGCGCGCGCAGGACGCTGGTGCGGATCCGCTCCCAGGCATCGCGCACTCCCGCCGCGTCCGCAATTTTGATGGCGACCCCACCGACGTCGCTCTTGTGCGGCAGCTCGGGAGCTTGCGCCTTCATCACGACCGGATACCCGATTTCGCGGGCGATATCGATTGCCTCGTTGACCGTCTTCGCCAGGCCACCGCGGGGCATTGCCAATCCCAAGGGAGCGAGCAGCGCCTTTGCCTGGTATTCGGCGAGCAAGCCACGCCGCGGAAATTCGGCCGCTGGCACTTGCGGTCCGGCTTCCCGGCTACCCATGGTCTGCGCGACGCGCCAGTAGTTGGCCAGTGCACGCATGGCGCGCATGGCGCGCTCGGGCGAGCGGAAGAATGGCACGGCACCGGCCCGCATGACGTCGGAAAGTCCTTCGGCCAGTGGCGAGTCGTCACCCATGTAGGCGATGACGGCCGGCTTGGTGGATTTGCTCAGGCAAGGCACCAGTGCATTGGCCTTGGCCAGTTGCTGGCCTGGCGACCCGCCCATGACGGTGACCACCAGGCTGCCTACGCCTGGATCATCGAGCAAGGTCATCGCCGTTGTCCCGAACAGCGATGCGTCCTTCATGCCCGCGGTGGTGATATCAAGCGGATTTTCAGCGCTCGCGAAGGCCGGCAACAGGGCCTGCAGGCTGCTGACGGTTTCCGGCGCCAGCAGCGGCAGTTCGAGACCGATTGCTTCGGCGAAGTCGAGCGCGACGCCCTTGCATGCTCCCGAATTGGTGAGAATCGCGGTGCCGCCGGCGGCGCCGCTCGGAAAGCGATTCAGCAGCAGCGTGACATCGAATAATTCGTCGAGTGTATCGACATGCACGACACCGCTGGCCGCTGCCAGTACCGCCATGATGCTGTAGTTGCCGGCCATTGCGCCGGTATGCGACATCGCAGCGTCGCGAGCGCGTTCGCTGCGTCCCGGGTGAAGCATCACCAGCGGTTTGCCGTGCGACATTGCCTTTTCGGCCAATGCCAGGAATCGCTCCGGATTGCGGATCTGTTCGACCAATAGCGAGATTGCATGCGTGTGCGGATCGTCGATCAGCCATTCCAGCAAGTCTTCAACGGCGACCACTGCCTCGTTGCCGGTCGAGATGGCGTAAGCGACAGGACACCCGCGCGACACCAGCGCCATGCGAATGTTTGCCGCCATTGCGCCGCTTTGCGCCAGGACAGCGACACCGGCCGCCCCCTTGGTTGGCGGCACCGCCTCGAAAGTGAGGGGCACGTTGTCGATGTAATTGACGAAGCCGAGGCAGTTCGGCCCGAGGACAGGCAAGTTGTTGCGGCCTGCCACTGTGGCCAATTCGAGCTGGGCTGCCTTGCCGGCAGCATCGGTTTCGGCAAAACCCGATGCGAACACCAGCGCCGCGCCAACGCCGCGAGCCGCGCAGCTTTCCAGGGTACCCAGGATGGCCGCTTGCGGCACGCCGAGTACCGCAACGTCTACACCGTGGGGCAAGTCGTCGACCGATGCCACGCAAGGCCTACCGTGTACTTCCTTCTGCGTGCGGCTGACCAGGTGGATGTTCCCCTGGTAGCCAAAGCGCTCGAGGTTGGACAATACGGCTCCCCCTGCCGAGCCCGGCTCGGCCGACACGCCGATCAGCGCAATCGAGCGCGGTCGCAGCAGTCGGCCCAGCGACGCCTGAGTGATTGGTGCTTGATGATTGTTCATTTACTTGTTCCGGCTGTATTCGCCCAACCCCGGACGATAGGATTTCTCGTCGATAAACTGCGCCATGCCTTTGTCCTGGCCTTTTTCCGGATCCAGCGCGCGGGTCTGGTCCGCCTTCGCCGTCAGGTATTCGGCGGCCTGCTCCCATGGCATGTCCCGCGAGACATGATAGGCCAACTTAGCCTGCCTCAACACAAACGGGTTCTTGGATAGCAGCTGGCGCGCCAGCACGGCTGTACGTTCGCGCAGTTGTGCCGCAGGTACGGACTGGTTGACCAGGCCGATTTCAGCGGCGCGCTTGCCGTCGAATGGCTCGCCGGTCATGATGTAGTACAGCGCGTCGCGTTGGCGGATCACATCGGCTACCGCCTTGGTCACGACGCCGGCCGGGATGATGCCCCAGTTAATCTCGGACAGGCCGAAAGTCGCTTCGTCGGCGGCAATCGCGAGGTCGCACGCGATCATCGGCGTGAACGCACCGCCGAAGCACCAGCCATTGACCATGGCGATGGTCGGCTTGGCGTAGTTGCGCAGCATTTTCCACTGCCAGGTACCGTTGGCGCGGTAGACGCGCATGCGTTCATCGTAGGACAACTTGTCGGTGGCACGGAAATATTCTTTCAGGTCCATCCCCGCAGACCACGACTCGCCGCTGCCGGTCAGGACAATGACGCCGCAGCGATCATCGATCTCGAGCGCATCGAGCACTTCGATCATCTCGAACGCCAGCGCCGGGCTGATCGCGTTGCGCTTTTCAGGCCGGTTCATCGAAACCCAGGCGATGCCGTCATCGAATTCAACCAGCACGAAGGTGCCGCCTGGTACAGGTTTGGTGTTGCGTGGGATTGGTGTGTTGGTATCAGCCATTTTATTGATTCCTATAGGTGGGTGTGCACTGCCGGCCAATGTGTGCCGGACGATTACCGGCACTCATATAAATCTACTTTATATAAATGTCCGCCATCTTGTCAATGAAAATAACGCCATAAAACCAAATGGCCGCACCCAGCCCGTTCGCCACTATCAATTTGAACTTTATATAAAGTTGATTTACACTTGACCTATCGATACTGACCAAGGACCAGGTATGGCTTACCCGCAAGTACAAAGGCTGGAACAGGCAGCGACCGTTCGCATCGTGGACGGCGGCACGACATGGCGCAGCTGGGGCTCCGGCCCGGATCTGATCCTGCTGCACGGCAGCGCAGGCGCGTGGACACATTGGGCCCGCAACATCGACGCCCTGGCCGCTTCGCATACGGTGCATGTTCCCGATTTGCCAGGCTTTGGTGATTCCGACGTTCCGGCACAGCCGATGACGATGCCTTCGCTGGCGGCATCGGTGCTTGCCGGCTTTGACGCGATCGCGCGAAACGCCCGCTTTGACCTTGTCGGCTTTTCCTTCGGCTCGGTCGTGGCGGAAAGCATCGCACTGGCGCGGCCTTCCGAGTTGCGCCGGCTGGTATTGGTACGCGGCCGTTTTGACGGAAGCAATCCGCTGCCGCCTGCCGGGCTCAAACGTTGGCGTGGGATCCTCGATCCAGCCGAACTGGCCGCGGTACAGCGTCACAACCTGGCCACGCTGATGTTTCATGACGCGGCCAGGATCGATGAACAGGCGCTGCAGCTGCATATGAAAAACTCTCAACGCGCTGTGCTGGACATGCTCCCGATTCTCGCGAGCCGCCCCACCGATGCGCTGTCACGCATCCGCTCGCCCATCCTGGCAATTGCTGGTGAATATGACTGCTTTTCCGCACAGGCGTCGGCGCAGCAAGAATCGGCGCTGCTGGCCGCCAACCCGGGAGCGCAGTTGCGCATCATCAAAAATGCGGGTCATTGGGTCAACTATGAGGCGGCGGAGGAGTTCAATGACCTCGTTCTCGCCTGGCTGAATAGCGGTGATCGATTGGTTCGCTAAACTGGAGACGCCGCAATCCTTGCGCGGCGAAGCGAGAATTCGAGCTGGAGCATGCACTCCAGTCCGGATTTACCGCGAAGCAGGCGCAAGGGTCCGCCCCAGCACCAGGTCCGCCCCTTTTTCCCCAATCATGATCGCGGCGGCATTGGTATTCGCGCCTGGCACGGTCGGCATGATCGACGCGTCGATTACCCGTAAGCCGCGGATGCCGCGCACGCGCAGTTCGGGGTCCACCACTGAGTCCGGGCCAACTCCCATGCTGCAGGTGCCGACCGGATGCTGCGTGACCCCGGCGTTAGCGCGAATATATTCATCGAGCGCCTCGTCGCTATCGACTCCCTCGCCCGGAAAAATCTCTTTTCCCGTCATCTTGCCCTGCTCGCCGAGTCGATAGATACGCCGCAATTCGCGGATCCCACGCCGCACCGTCGCAAACTCTTCTGGATTGGAAAAGATGTTCAGTGTGATGCGAGGAGGCTCGAGCGGGTCCCTGGAAGCAAGCGTCATCCAGCCGCGGCTGGTGGGATGCAGCTGGCAGATCGACACCGAAAAGGTGTAGGGCATGCGCCGGCGCCACATTGGAAACCACAAGTCCGACAGCATGTGCACCGGATTGCATAGCAGTTGAATATCTGGCCGTTCCAACTCGGGCTGAGTACGCAGTACGATGTTGGCGCTATTGATCTGGGTGGCGAACGCCCCCTTGCCTTTTATCACCCATCGGACGACCGAAGCGATCGCGCGGTCCAGCCGCAGCTGCTCGACGAAGGTGGGAACCAGTGCTTCGAAATCGACGTTGACCCTGGGATGCTCGGAGAGGTTGCGCCCCACCCCGGGCAGGTCCAGTTCGACCGGAATACCCAGGCGGCGAAGTTCATCGGCCGGACCTATTCCGGAAAGCATGAGAATTTGCGGCGAATTGTAAGCCCCACTGGAGAGCAGGACTTCCTTGTTCGCATACACCTGTCTTAACACCCCGTCGTGGCGATATTCGATGCCGATGGCACGGCCCTCCTTCAACAGGATCCGCTGGGTCACCGCTTTCGTTTGAACGGTCAGGTTGGGACGCCGCATCGCCTGGCGCAAGTAGGCGCGCGATGAACTGGCACGCCGGCCACGCTTGTCGATGGTGACGTCACCGCGAGCAAAGCCTGTGTTCACATCGCCATCGATATCGGAGGAAACGGCGTGGCCTGCTACCGCCGCCGTGTTCATCAATGGCATATGCAGCAGATGCGTGGTATCGATCGGGGAAACGCTCAGCGGACCGGTGGCGCCGTGATAAGCCCCCTCGCCGCGCCAGTTCGACTCGGAACGTTTGAAGTACGGCAGCACGTCGGCGAACGACCAGCCTTTACACCCAAGCCGGGCCCACTCGTCGTAGTCCCCTGGATGTCCGCGCATGTACAGCATGCCGTTGATCGACGACGAACCGCCCAGCATTTTTCCGCGCGGTATCAAGATCTGCCGTCCATTCAAATGCGGTTCCGGTTGCGATTTGTAGTTCCAGATGAACTTGGGATTGCGCAGCATTTTCAGGAAGCCGAGCGGCATCGCCACGAGCGGATGCCGATCGCCGCCGCCCGCCTCCAGCAGGAGCACGGAATTCTGGCAATCGGCGCTCAGCCGATTGGCGAGCACGCATCCGGCCGAGCCCGCGCCCACAATGATGTAGTCGAAGGTCGACCGCTCTTCTTTGGTATTCATAGTAATTTCGTCCATTGCGAGCCCGGATCAGATTACGCCATGTCCCGCGCAACGTAGCGCCCGGCTCGGATGTAATGGAAGCCTGCCAGCAGGAAAACGCAGGTGCAGGTCAGGACCGCATAACGGATTCCCGTGGCCGACGCCTGGCCGCACGCCTGGATGATGGCGTCCGATGCGCCAGCCATCGGAATCCCTTTCGGGCATTCCAGGGCGTAAGTGCCCGTGGTGAAAGCCCGGGTTGCGAAGGCATCGCTGGCAAAGCCGACGAACATCGGCCCAAGCCCGTGTCCCACCAGGTTCATGTTGAGCAGCAGGATCGCTGACGCCGATGCGCGCATGCGCGGTTCGACCACGCTTTGGGTAATGGAAAACGCAGGGCCGGCCCAGAGGAATGCCAGCACTCCGCCAACCAGCAGCAGTGCAGTCGTTGCGATCCAGCTGGTTTGCATGAAGGCGGCGACGTAGAGGGGCGCGGCAAGCACAAAACCGATACCTGGAATCCAGGTGTACCAGCGCTTGTTGTAACGCCCCGCCCAGTCGGTCAGGAATCCACCGGCAGCGTTTCCGATCAGCGATGCAACCCCGGTGGTCAGGCCGAACAACAGTCCCGCCTGGGTGTAGCTCATCTCGAACACCCGTACGAAATAGACCGGCAAGAACAGGTTGATCGCGAAATTGCTGAAACTGACCAGTGCCGTTCCGATTGCAACGTGGACGAACGCCTTCTTCGACCACAGCCGGCGCAGTACAGCCGATAACGGCGGCACGTCGCCGGACACGTATCCCTTCTTTTCCGATGCGCCACGCACCGGTTCGCGCAAGGTGAAGTACACCAGCAACGCAATCACCAGGCCGGGAGCGCCGACCAGGGCAAATGCCGCGCGCCAGCCATAATTGTCCACGATCCAGCCGGTTGCGATCGACCCCACGAGAAGGCCAATTGGCACGCCAAATGAGAAAATCGCCAGCGCGCTAGCCCGCTTTTCCACCGGATAATAATCGGCGATCACGGAATGCGCCGCCGGTGTGCAGCCAGCCTCGCCCACCCCCACCCCTGCCCGGCACAGCAGAAGCTGCACATAGTTTCCGGCAAATCCGCACAACACTGTCATGGTCGACCAGGCCGCGGTGCATAGGGCAATCATGCGGACCCGGTTGTAGCGTTCAGCCAGCCGGGCGAATGGGATTCCCAATACCGTGTAGAACAGTGCGAAGGCCAAGCCGCCCAACAGTCCCAACTCCAGATCGGACAATTGCATGTCGACCTTGATCGCCTGCCCCACCATGGCGATGATGATCCTGTCGATAAAACTGGAGGCATAGACCATAACCAGGACAAACAAGAGCCAAGCCCTGTATCCCCTGGAGCTCTGTGGTTGGCTTGCTACAGCAGCCGTTGTGCTGATCGTATTCATCGTGTCTCCTGAGGTGCCAATTGTAAACTGGTCGTGTTGTCGCCACAAAAAGCTCGGCCGATTGCTGGTCCTGGCCGGGCTCCAATTTGATAAAGCGACTTTATATAATGAAGATTTCCATGTCAAGGAAAATAGCGAAATTCTCCATCAGCGCACAATCGGGCCAGGGACGCGCCCACTTGAGGGCGTGTGGGACATCGAACCACAAAAAGTAATACATTTTTATATAAAGATGGTTTATACTGAACTTGCCTCTAGAGCGTGAGTAGCAAGACCGTATTCCGCGCCAGACTAAATCTCGATCACCTCTCAAGGAGAAAATTGTGGCTTTTCTGAAGAATTGTTGGTATGTCATTGGCTGGAGTCACGAGTTCCCGGCCGAGGATCTGGTCGCACGTACCGCCCTCGGCGAACCCTTGGTCATCTATCGTCGAACCGACGGGACCCCTGTTGTTTTCGAAGACCGCTGCTGCCACCGGCTCGCGCCGCTGTCCCTGGGCCAACGCGAAGGGAACGACCTGCGTTGCATGTATCACGGTCTCAAATTCGCCCCGAGCGGACGCTGCATCGAAATCCCCGGCCAGGAAAAGGTGCCCGCGAGCTATTGCGTGCGCAGCTATCCGGCCGTCGAGCGTGCAAGCTGGCTCTGGGTCTGGATGGGTGACCCGGAAGCGGCGGACGAATCGTTGATTCCGTTCTCG
>NZ_QYUP01000062.1 GCF_003590855.1 Massilia cavernae | reverse complement strand
CCATCGCGCGCGAGGCGGTGCGGGCTTGCTGGCCTACCTGGTGCATGTATTCGGTGATGTTCATATATGTGCGTATCGTTTTGTGTTCGGGGCGGCGGGCGAATCAGAGGCGGAATGCAGGCGGTGTTGGCGGATCACGCGGATGCGCGTTGCTTTTAGGAGTATCCGCTTTCAAGCGGATACCGTTCCGCGCGCGAATCGCATGCGATTCGAAACCCGCGCTTCACCGCTTCGCGCTTATCCGCCCTACGGGCCAACGGTTTGCGTAGGGCGTAGGGCGGATAAGCGAAGCGCATCCGCCATGCCAACTTATCCCCTGGCCACCTTCAAAGCCAGCTGCAGCATCGCATCCCACGCATCGCCGGCAAATGCCTTCGACCGCAATCCCTTGATCATCTTGTCGACCTGCGCCGCTTCGCGCATCGCCGCTTCCAGGGTCGGAAGGCTGATGCGCCGCAGCGCCGGTTCCATCATGCGCTCCTTCGGACCCCAGATGCGGTATTCCTTGAGCAGCACACCGAGCGGCCGGCCCTGCGCCATCCCGGATTTTAATTTTAACAGCGTGCGGATTTCTTCGGCGACGGCCCACAAAACCAGCGGCAGCGCCTCGCCCTCGCCCTTCAGCCCCTCCAGCATCCGCACCAGCCGCGCCGCGTCGCCAGACAGCATCGCCTCGCTCAGCTTGAACACGTCGTAGCGCGCCACGTTCAGCACCGCGTCGTGAATCTGCTCGAAGGCCAGCTTGCCCGGTTCGTGCAGCAGCCCCAGTTTCTGGATCTCCTGGTGCGCCGCCAGCAAATTGCCCTCGACCCGGTCGGCGATGAAGTCCAGCCCCTGGCGGTCTGCGCTCTGCCCCTGCGCCGCCAGCCGGGTGCCGATCCAGCCCGGCAGCTGCGCGCGCTCCACGGTCGGAATCTCGATGTACACCGCCGCCTGCTGCAGGCTGGCCACCCAGGCCGCCTTGGCGGTTTGCCAGTCCAGCTTGGGCAACGTGATCAGGGTCAGGTTGTCGGGGTTGAGGTCCTTGGCGTAGCTTTGCAGCGCCGCGCCGCCGTCCTTGCCCGGCTTGCCGGTCGGGATGCGCAGTTCGATCAGCTTCTTGTCGCCGAACAGCGACATCGCGTTGTTCGCGGCCAGCAGCTCGCCCCATTTGAAGGTGCGTTCCACGGTCAGCACGTCGCGCTCGGAGTAGCCGCCGGCGCGCGCCGCGCGGCGGATCTTGTCGGCCGCTTCCAGCGCCAGCAGGTGCTCGTCGCTGCTGATCACGTACAGCGGCGCCAGCGACTTTGCCAGGTGTCCTTCGAGTGCGTCAGGCCGCAGTTGCATCGATTTTTCTCATGCAGTCTTGGCAGGCTTGATGGCAGCCAGCCGGCGCAGGATCTGCTGCACCAGGTCGGTCTGCATGTCGCGGTATAGCAGCGCTTCTTCCGATTCCTTCGCCAGCACCTGGGTTTCGTTGAAGGTGATCGGGCGCTTCAGGTTGATCTCGGTGGGGCCCAGCAGCTCGGCGCCGCTGGCGTCGCGCACGCGGAACACCAGCGTGTACGTCAGCAGGTATTCGCGCACCCGGCCCTGGCTGTTCAGCGACAGGATCGACTTGCCGCGCGATTCGGACAGCACGTCGAAACGGGCCTGCGCCTTTTCCGGCTGCGCCACCACCTCGGTGTCGCCGCCGCGCAGGTTGCGCTTGAGCTCAGTGCCGAGCGGCGAGGTCTCCGGGAAGGCCAGGTAGATGCTCTGGAACGGCATGTTGAACTGGCCGCCCGTGCCGCGCAGCTGGAAGCCGCACGCGGTGAGAGCGGCTGCCAGCACGATCAGGGCGGCGGCGCGCGGAAGCGCCTGGCGTAGGGCTTTCATCGCTTACACCACGATGTTGATCAACTTGCCCGGCACGACGATCACCTTCTTCGGCGGCGTCTCGACGAACTTCTGCGCGGTTTCGGAGGCCAGCGCCAGCGCTTCGACGGCGGCCTTGTCGGCCGCCTTCGGCACCTTGACCGAGCCACGCAGCTTGCCGTTCACCTGGATCATCATCTCGATCTCGGCCTGCTCCAGCGCCGCAGGATCGACCTGCGGCCACTGCGCGTCGAGGATGTCGCCGTTCACCTTGGCGAAGCCCAGCTCCTGCCACAGCGCGTGGGTGATGTGCGGTGCCACCGGGTTCAGCACGCGCAGGAAGATCGACAGGCCTTCGGCGATTACCGCATCGGTGGCGGCCGTGGCGACGGACCGTCCGTCTTCCAGCTTGCTCGATTCCAGCGTGTTGAGCATCTTCATGCAGGCGGAAACCACGGTGTTGTACTGGATGCGCTTCAGGTCGTAGTCGGCCTGCTGCAGGATCTTGTGCAGTTCGCGGCGCAGGGTCTTGTGCGCTTCGGTAGCGCCTTCAACCGATGGATTGGCGATGCCGTTGGCGACGCGGCCCGACTGCGCATGGGCGAACGCCCATACGCGGCGCAGGAAGCGGCTGGCGCCTTCGACGCCGCTGTCCGACCATTCGAGGGTCTGCTCCGGCGGCGATGCGAACATGGTGAACAGGCGCGCGGTGTCGGCACCGTACTGCTCGATCTGCGCGGCCGGGTCGATGCCGTTGTTCTTCGACTTCGACATCTTCTCGGTGCCGCCGATCTGCACGTCCTGGCCGTCGGCCTTGAGCTTGGCGCCTTGCGGGCGGCCCTTGTCGTCCAGGGTCAGGTCGATCTCGGCCGGGTTGAACCAGGTCTTCTTGCCGGCTGCGTCTTCGCGGTAGTAGGTCTCGTTCAGCACCATGCCCTGGGTGAGCAGGTTGACGAAGGGCTCGTCGAACTTGACCAGGCCGAAGTCGCGCATCACCTTCGTCCAGAAGCGCGCGTACAGCAGGTGCATGACGGCGTGCTCGATACCGCCGATGTACTGGTCCATCGGCATCCAGTAGTCGTTGCGTGCATCGACCATCGCATCGTTCGAGCCCGGCGAGGTATAGCGCATGTAGTACCACGACGAATCGACGAAGGTGTCCATCGTGTCGGTCTCGCGGCGTGCCGGCTTGCCGCATTTCGGGCAATCGCACTTGAGGAAGGCTTCGTGCTTGTTCAGCGGGTTGCCGGTACCGTCAGGTACGCAGTCTTCCGGCAGCACCACCGGCAGGTCCTTTTCCGGGACCGGCACCACGCCGCAGCCGGCGCAGTGGATCATCGGGATCGGGGTGCCCCAGTAGCGCTGGCGCGAGATGCCCCAGTCGCGCAGGCGGAAGGTGGTCTTCTTCTCGCCCAGGCCCTTCGTTTCGAGGTCGGCGGCCACCGCGTTGACGGCGCCGGTGTAATCCAGGCCGTCGTACTTGCCGGAGTTGACCAGCTTACCGTGTTCCTTGTCGCCGTACCATTCCTGCCAGGCGTCGAGGGAGTATTCCTTGCCTTCAAGCGCCACCACCTGCTTGATCGGTAGGTCGTATTTTTTGGCAAAGGCAAAGTCGCGTTCGTCGTGGGACGGCACGCCCATCACGGCGCCGTCGCCGTAGGTGATCAGCACGTAGTTGCCGACCCAGACTTCGACCTGCTCGCCGGTGAGCGGATGGGTGACGAACAGGCCGGTCGGCATGCCCTTCTTCTCCATCGTCGCCATGTCGGCTTCGATCACGGAGCCGAGCTTGCATTCGGCAATGAAGGCCGCCAGTTCAGGATTGTTGTTCTTTGCGGCGTGCTGCGCCAGCGCGTGTTCCGGCGCCACTGCGGCGAAGGTCACGCCCATGATGGTGTCGGCGCGGGTGGTGAACACGTACATCTTGCCGTCGTTGATCAGCTGGCCAGCATCGTCGCGGACGTCGTGGGTGAAGGCGAAGCGCACGCCGGTGGACTTGCCGATCCAGTTGGCCTGCATGACGCGCACGCGCTCAGGCCAGCCTGGCAGCTTGTTGTCGACATAGTCGAGCAGTTCGTCAGCGTAGTCGGTGATGCGCACGTAGTACATCGGGATCTCGCGCTTTTCGATCAGCGCGCCGGAGCGCCAGCCGCGCCCGTCGACCACCTGCTCGTTGGCCAGCACGGTCTGGTCGACCGGGTCCCAGTTCACGGTGCCGGTCTTCTGATAGATGATGCCCTTCTCGAGCATCTTCAGGAACATCCACTGGTTCCACTTGTAGTATTCGGGTTTGCAGGCCGTCATTTCGCGCGACCAGTCGATCGCCAGGCCCATCGACGACATCTGGTCCTTCATGTGGGCGATGTTCGCGTAGGTCCACTGCGCCGGCGGCACGTTGTTGGCCATCGCCGCGTTCTCCGCGGGCATGCCGAACGCGTCCCAGCCCATCGGCATCAGCACGTTGTAGCCGTTCATGCGCAGGTAGCGGTACATCACGTCATTGATCGTATAGTTGCGCACGTGGCCCATGTGCAGCTTACCGGATGGGTAAGGCAGCATCGAGCAAGCGTAGTACTTGCCCTTTGGGAAGCGCGGGTCGTTTTCAACCGCCTTGTAGGCGTCAATCGCCTCCCAGTGGGCTTGCGCGGTTTTTTCGACGTCGGCTGGACTATATTTATCTTGCATGATGGGTGCGGCCAAGCGTGGCCCGGCTAAAAGTGGATATGAACCGGACATTATACTGGTTCGGGATTTGTTGCGGCGGTGCAGCGAAAATGGGCTGAACCACTTGAAGGGGCGGTGGTCTAAAGAGTATGACTACACACTTCGCCCCCCAGGATTATGCACAACGGCTGGAACGCGCAGGGGTTCCGGAAGAGCACGCAGCCGCGTACGCGAATCTCCTCGAAGACGTACTTTCTCAAGCCGTGGCTGCCCGACGCGGCGCGGAGTGGATCGACGCACCTTATGTTGAAGTCGAAGCAACAAACAACTCTCCTCGCATCGACATTAAATATCTGCGCTGGATCACGGGCGCCGTAATTGCTTTGAACATCGCAATAATTGTGAGGTTATTGAGTCGCCGATGATGGGTGGATTACCATAGCGTTTTCCAGACAGGAGACGTACATGATCCACGGCATGCGTACCACGAAATACCCCGTAGCTGACCTTGAAAAGGCCAAGGCTTGGTTCACCCAGGTCTTTGGCAAGGCGCCCTACTTCGACCAGCCGTTTTACGTTGGCTTCGAGATCGGTGGATTTGAGCTGGGGCTGGTTCCGGACGGCGAGCCGGGGACGCAGGGTTCAACCGTGTATTGGGGCGTGGATGATATCGAGGCGGAGGTCAAGCGGATCGTCGGGCTCGGTGCCAAAGTGCACGAGGATATCCAGGATGTGGGCGACTCGATCAAGGTGGCGGAGCTGCTGGATCCGTTCGGGAATGTGCTGGGATTGATTTACAACCCGCATTTTGATTTGAAGGCGGTGCGGTAGAAGGACGCCAACGCGATGCGCGCACGCGGATGCTTCGCTAAGGAGCAACCGCTTGCAAGCGGTTGCCGTTCCGCAGGCGAATCGCATGCGATTCGAAACCCCTGCTACACCGCCTTCGGCTTATCCGCCCTACGAAGGCTCGATGACGCTGTAGGGCGGATAAGTCCGTAGGACGCATCCGCCGTTTTCAGCGCAACACCAGCGCCAGCGCCGGCTTCTCGCCGTAATCCTCATACCGCTCGTTTATGCCGCCGACGCAGAAGGCCAGCTCCTCCAGCAGATCGGGCGCCTTCTCGCGCATCGCGGCCGAATCCTTCACCACGATCTCCAGCTTCTCGTTCGCGCCGAGCCGGAATTTGGTCATCCCGTCCTCGTCGCGCAGGTAGCTCATGCAGTCGACCCATGCGTCCATCGTGTTCGAGTACGACTCCGGGAACCCGAGCGCGCGCCGGCATTCGGCGTGGAAGCTCTCTTCGCTGTCGATCGCGGCACCATTCAATTCAACGCTGGCCATTCTATTTCTCCCTTGCTGGATCGGTCACAAAACCGAGTTTGGTCAGTCCGCGCGACTGCGCCGCCGACATCACTTGTGCGACCACTTCGTAGCGCGTGCTCTTGTCCGCCCTTAGCTGCAGCTCCGGCTGCGGGTCGAGCTTCGCAGCACCGCCCATCCGCTCCGCCAGCGCCTCTTCATCGACCGCATCGCCATTCCAGAACACGCCACCCGCCGCATCGATGGCGATGCTGACGGTGTCGAGCTGCGGCTGGCTCGGCGCCGACTCCGCGCGCGGCAGGTCGAGCTTGACCGCGTGCGTAAACATCGGTGCGGCGAGGATGAAGATCACCAGCAGCACCAGCATCACGTCCACCATCGGCGTGACGTTAATGTCGCTCATCATCGACGGCTGCCGTTGCGGATTGAAGGAACCGAATGCCAAGGCGCGCCCTTACTTGCCGGTAAAGTAGGAGTGCAGGTCGTGTGCGAAGCCGTCAAGTTCGGCCAGCGTCACGCGGTTGAAGCGGTTGAAGGCGTTGTAGGCCAGTACCGCGGGAATCGCGACCACCAGCCCGAAGCCGGTCATGATCAGCGCTTCGCCCACCGGCCCGGCCACTTTGTCGATCTGCACCGCGCCGCTGGTGGAGACATTGGCCAGCGCATGATAAATGCCCCACACGGTGCCAAGCAGGCCGACGAAAGGCGCGGTGGCGCCGATCGACGCCAGCAAGGTCAACCCGCCTTCGACGCGGTGGGTGGAACGGGTGATCTGCTGGCGCAGGATGCGGATGACTTGTTCGTCGCGGCTCATTTCGCCGGCCAGCGTCGATGCGGCGGCAAGCTGCGCGCGCCCGTGCGTGGGCAGCGGCGCATACACGCCTTCGCGGTCGGCGTGGGACAGCAGCGCAATGCCGTCGTCCAGCGTCGGCGCGGCCCAGAAGGCGTCGACGGCGCCCGCCGCGCTGCGCACGCGCCAGGTGCTGTATGCCTTGGACAGGATGAAGAACCAGCTGACCAGCGACATCGCCAGCAGCAGCCAGGCCACCGCATGGCCGATGGCGTCGCCCTGTTCCCAGTAGCGCGCGATGCTGAAAGGATTCTCGGCCGGCGGCGCCATTGTCGGACAGCCGCGCGCTTAGCGCGGCAGCGCCAGCACGTCCTGCATGTCGTACAGGCCGGTCGCCTTGTCGGCCAGGAAGCGCGCCGCACGCAGCGCGCCGTGCGCGTAGGTCACGCGGCTGCTCGACTTGTGGCTGATCTCGATGCGCTCGCCTGTGCCGGCGAACAGCACGGTATGGTCGCCCACGATGTCACCGCCACGGATGGTGGCAAAACCGATAGTCGAGGGATCGCGTTCGCCGGTCACGCCTTCGCGCCCGTACACTGCGCACTCCTTCAGGTCGCGGCCCAGCGCGTCGGCAATCACTTCGCCCATCTTCAGCGCGGTGCCGGACGGCGCGTCCACCTTGTGGCGGTGGTGCGCTTCGATGATCTCGATGTCGTAGCCTTCGGACAGGCTCTTGGCCGCCATCTCCAGCAGCTTGAGAGTCACGTTGACGCCAACGCTCATGTTGGGTGCGAACACAATCGCGGTCTTCTCGGCCGCGGCGCGGATCGCCGCCTTGCCGGCGTCGTCGAAACCGGTGGTGCCGATGATGACCTTGATGCCGTGGGCGGCACAGTATTCCAGGTGCTTCAGCGTGCCTTCGGGACGGGTGAAGTCGATCAGGTATCCGGCGTCGGCCAGCCCTTTGGACAGGTCGGACTGGATCGCCACGCCGGCCAGTTGGCCGGAAAAGGCGCCGGCATCGGTGCCGATGCTCGGCGAGCCGGCCACGTCCAGCGCGCCCGCCAATACCGTATCCGGGGCTGCGGCAATCGCGTCCACCAGCATCCGGCCCATGCGCCCGCTGGCGCCTGCTACTGCAATTTTCAATTCGCTCATCGATCCGACCCGCTAGCCATTCTTACTTGTTGATCTGGATGCTGGCCGAACCAGCCTCTTCCTTTTTCTTCACCTCGGCATCCGGTTTCGCCTTGGCCGGGCCGGCGATGCGGGCGATGTAGTCGCGCTCGGTCGGCAGGTTGCCGCCATCAAACTTCTCGACCTTGTTGTCCTTGAAGAAGACGGAGACGCGGCTGCTGGTCAGCTCGCCATCGCCGCGCGCCAGGTAGAACGGGTAATCCCAGCGGTCGTTGTGGAAGATGTCGGTCAGCAGCGGGGTGCCGAGGATAAACAGCACCTGGTCACGAGTCTGGCCGACTTTCAGCTGGGCCAGCATTTCCTGCGAGACGAAGTTGCCTTGCTGGATGTCCGGACGGTAAGGCGAGAACACCCACAGGAATTTCTGCAGATTGGTCGCCTTGGTCGTCTGCGCACCGGCGTTCGCCACGGCGGCGCCATCGGCGCCGGCAACCGGGGCTGCGTTCGGCGCAGGGGTGCGCCAGGCCGCGCAGCCGGACAGCGTCAGGCTGGCGCAGGCGAGCGCCGCCACGAGCGGGGCTCGAACGTAAGAACGGTAGGAAACTGCATGATTGACGCGCATAAGTGACCTCAGTACGTGAAACGGAAGCTAGGCACCCCCGTCTAAAACGCTATATGATAAAGCACTAAGCCAATCTACGAGTAACAAACATGAGTTCCAACCCAACCGACCTGAAGGCAAGCGGCCTGAAAGCCACCCTGCCACGCCTGAAAATCCTCGAAATCTTCCAGAACAGCGAGGTCAGGCACCTGACGGCCGAAGATGTCTACAAAATCCTGCTGTCCGACAATATGGATGTGGGCCTGGCGACCGTTTACCGCGTATTGACGCAGTTCGAGCAGGCCGGCCTGCTCAACCGCAACCATTTCGAGACCGGCAAGGCGATTTTCGAGCTGAACGCCGGCTCGCACCACGACCACCTGGTCTGCCTCGACTGCGGCCGCGTGGAAGAGTTTTATGACGAGGAAATCGAAGCGCGCCAGCACAAGGTGGCCAGCGAGCGCGGCTTCAAGATCGCCGAGCACTCGCTGGCGATCTACGGCAATTGCACCAAGGTGGCTTGCCCGCACAAGCCCTGACCCGCGTAGCGGGCCAGGGCGCCGGCCGGGTCACAGCGACTTGAGGTACTCGGCCAGCTCCGCCACTTCCGCCTCGCTCAAGCCCAGCGATTTGCGCGTGTTGTAGGCTTCAACCACATCCCCCAGCGTAGCAGCGCTGCCGTTATGGAAATACGGCGCATGCTGCCACACGCCCTTCAGCGGCGCCGTGCGGTACTGCCCGGTGGCAGTGCGCGACGCATAGCTCGGCACGCCCGGCGCTTCCGGCTCGCCGACAAGCTCGCCAACCGGATGCAGGCGCTCGTTGGCGTCGGTGAATTCCGGGCCGCTGTGGCAGGTGATGCATTGCGCCTTGCCGCCAAACAGCACCTTGCCGCGCGCCGCCGCACCGGCGTCGAAACTCATGGCCGGCGCTGCCGGCGCCGCAAGCGACAGCTGGTAGGCGCGCAGCGCCGGCAGCTTCGAACTCACCAGGTCGACATTGCCATGCGTGACATTCACGCCGATGCGCGGGTCGGAAAAGCTTCCCAGCCCGCCCATCTGCGTCACCGCCACGTAGCGGTTCCAGTACGACACGTCGTCGCCGTCGCCCGTGAACGTGATGCGGTGGATGTTCTTCAGCCCATAGATGGGCGGGATCACCACCGGGCCGTTCTTGCCATCCTGGTTGAAGCGCGGGTCGTACCTGCCCTTGCCCCAGGAGTTGTAGACGGCTTTCTGCGCCGGGCTCAAGGCCGGCGACAGCGCGATGATGGCGCCCGGATTGAGGTCGCGGTTGGCCCAGCCATCGAGCCGCTTGCCGATACCTTGTGCGAAAGAGTTGTCCACCGTGGAATGGCACAAGGCGCAGGTGACGCCGACGCGCGTCAGCTGGTCCTTGCCATTGACGGTTTCCACCTTGCCCACCACGCCCACCACCGCATTGAGCTTCAGCAGCGCGACCGTGGTAGCCGGGCTTTTGAGGTCGACGCTGCCGTCCTTGATGCCCTGCACCACCGCGGCGGGCAAGGCCTCCGCATCGACCTTCAGCCCAACCGACAGCGCCGTCACCGGGTCCACCGCCGACGCGATCACTTCGTGCATGCGCAAGGTATCGGTCCATTGCGCCTCGTCGCCGAAGGTGTCGAAGCGGAATACCTGCCGTCCCTCTTCGACCAGCGCCGGACCTGGATCGGGTGGCAAGGGTTCGGCATCGTCGCCGCCGCAGGCGGTCAGGATAAGGGCGGCCCCGATCAGGGCCGGTGCGCGCAAGTGCATGGCATGCATGGCAGCCTCCTTGGTTACTGTTGTGTTGAAAGGTCCGCGCTGTCGATGCGCGCGAACGCGGAATGGTTGTGGATCGATTCGAAGTTCTCCACCTCGACGACAAACGCGCGCACCCTCGGGTCCGACCGCAGGGCCAGCGCGGCGTCGCGCACCGCGTCTTCGACAAACTTCGGATTGTCGTAGGCGCGTTCGGTCACGTATTTTTCGTCGCCGCGCTTGAGCAGGCCGTACACCTCGCACGATGCGCTGGCTTCGGCAATCGCCAGCAGCTCGGCGATGTCCACCGTCCGCGCCAGTTCGGCGTCGATGGTGATATGCGAGCGCTGGTTATGCGCGCCGTAGGCCGATATCTCCTTCGAGCAAGGGCAAAGGCTGGTGCCGGCCGCCGTGAGCTTCATGCAGAAGGTGCAGGCGCCGTCGGTCGCCACGTTGCAGCGCCAGGTCACGTCGCAGTCGACCAGGCTTTCCACACCGGAGACGGGCGCACGCTTGCGGATGAAGTAGGGGAAGCGCATTTCGATCTCCCCGCTGGCGGCGCCGAGCCGCTCCAGCATGCCGATCACCATCGCCTTGAAGCGGTCCTGGTCGACCGACTGGGCGCTTGCCTCGAGCAGCTCGATGAAGCGCGACATGTGGGTGCCCTTCAGCGTGCCCCCCAGGCCGACCGTCATGCGGAATTCCGCCACGGTCGGCTGGTTTTCGCCGCTCGACCGCACCGTGACCGGATACCTCAGCCCCTTGACGCCCACCGCTTCGATGGGGATCTGGCGTCTATCGGGCTGGGACTGGATATCCGGCAGGAAGGCGTGCTTTTCGCGTGTGTTCATTGAGTTCCTTGTGGTTGGTACAGGCGTGAAAGGGCCGGCGCGGCCTGGCCGCTCCCTTCCCGCTGTTATTGTGAGGATTGTTTAGGTGCTGACTGGCGCCTGTGGCAGGCGCGCCAGCACCGCCGCAACGATGCGGTCGCAGCGCGCTCCGTCGAAGGAAAACACCTCTTCGAAAGCGAGGTCGATTTCGTTGAGCAGCGCCGCTCGCAGCTGCGAGCGCGCGCGGAAGAAGCGCGTGCGTACCGTCGCCTCGGGAATGTCGAGGCAGCGCGCCACCTCCTCGCTGCTCATTTCCTCGACCGCGCGCAGCACGAACACCGAACGGAAGGACTCCGGCAGAGCGTCGATCGACTTTTCCAGCATCTGGCGCGCCTGCGCGCGCATGGCGCCGGATTCGGCGGACTCGGTGACGCCTGCATTCATGTATTCCTCGCTTGCTTCGATATCCGTGCCTGTTTCTGCGTGCAGCTGCATGACTTGCGCGCTGCGGCTGCGCTTGCGGGCGCGCGCGATCGATTCATTGACCACGATGCGGGTCAGCCAGGTGGAAAGGCGGGCGTCGCCGCGGAACTGGGAAATCGAACGAAAAGCCTGGAGATAGGCTTCCTGCACCGCGTCCTCGGCTTCGGTGTCGTCGCGCAGGATGCTGCGGGCGGTGCGGAACAGCAACTGGTTATGGCGCCGCATCAGCAGCACGAAGGCATGCTGGTCGCCGGCGGCAATGCTGCGCGCGAGGTCGGCGTCGGATGACGCGTCGCCGGGCGTTGCAATCGGGTTCAGGGTCGGCATGGGCTGGCTCTCTGCTTTGTGGTGGTTGTGCCCCATTAGATGAAGGCCGCGCCACCGGCGTTCCCGCCGCCGCCGAACAAATGCAAAAAAATTACGGGTGGCTGAGCGCGTTCGACAGCAGCTTGGCGGTAATGTCGACAATCGGGATCACGCGTTCGTAGGCCATGCGGGTCGGGCCGATCACTCCAAGGGTGCCGACTATCGTGCCGTTGACTTCGTAGGGTGCGGTGACCACGCTCATCTCGTCCATCGGCACCAGCTTCGATTCGCCGCCGATGAAGATCTGCACGCCGGTGGCCTTGCTCGACACGTCGAGCAGCTGCATCAGCCCGGTCTTCTGCTCGAACATGTCGAACATCTGGCGCAGCGAATTCATGTTGGACGACAGGTCGGACACCCCCAGCAGGTTGCGTTCGCCGGAGATCACCATGTCCTCGGACTCGGTCATCGCCTCGCTGCCCGCCTCCACCGCCGCCTGCATCAGGCGGCCCATGTCTTCCTGCAACGCCTTCAGTTCGCCCGTCAGGCGCATGCGCACCTGGTCGAACGACAGCCCGGCGTAGTTCTGGTTGATGAAGTTGGCCGACTGCGTCAGCTGCGACGGCGAGTAATCGACGTCGGTCAGCAGCAGGCGATTCTGGACGTCGCCGCGCGGGTCGACGATCACCAGCAGGATGCGCTTTTCGGACAGGCGCAGGAATTCGATCTGCTGGAACGCCGATTCGCGGCGCGGGCTCATGACCACGCCGGCGAACTGCGACAGCGACGACAGCATCTGCGCCGCGTTGGAGATGATCTTCTGCGGGCCTTGCGACGGCAGCCGGATGCGCGACTCCACAGACTGCTCGTCGATCTGCTGCACCGTCAGCAGCGTGTCGACGAAGATGCGGTAGCCGCGCGGGGTCGGGATGCGACCGGCCGAGGTGTGCGGGCTGGCGACGTAGCCCATCTCCTCCAGGTCGGCCATGATGTTGCGGATGGTCGCCGGCGACAGGTCGAGGCCGGAGATTTTCGACAGCGCGCGCGATCCGACCGGCTGGCCGTCGGCGATGTAGCGCTCGACTAAAGCTTTAAGCAGGGTTTGGGCACGGGTATCGAGTTGCATGGCAGTTCAGGCTTGGACGGCGGGTGACACACCTATTATGCACCGTCGGCGCCCGGGTGTGCAGTAAAGCATCAGCTATTCCCGCACGTGCTCGCCGTGTTCACGCCTGAGCCAGGCTATCAGTTCGTCGAAGCTGGCGCAGATGGCATCCGGCACCACGTCGTGCTCCAGGTGGGCCTGGCTGCCGCTGCGGTTGAGCCAGACCGCGCGCAAGCCTGCCTTTTGGGCGCCCTGCACGTCGAGCAACACGTCGTCGCCGACATAGACGGCATCCTCCGGCGCCACGCCGAGCTGGCGGCATGCCTCGTGGAAGATCGCCGCGTCCGGCTTGGCCAGGCCGAGCTGGTGGGCGGCCACCGATACCTTGAAGTGGTGCGACATGCCGATCGCCTGCAGGTCAGCATTGCCGTTCGTAATGGTGCCGATGACAACGTCCTGCTTCAGCCGCAGCAGGCCGGGCACCACGTCGTCATACGGCGTGACCTTATTGCGCGCCGCAAAAAAATGCACCATCGCCTGCTCGACCTTGTCCAGGTCCTCGCCTGCTTCCTCGAACGCCGCATTCAGGCCGGCGCGGCGCAAGGAGCCGAGGTCGACATGCAGCTCGGGCTGGCGCGCCAGCAGCGCCAGCCGGGCCTGGCGCAGGTTCTCGATCGAAAAACGCTGCGCCACGCGGGGCGCATGCTCTTGCAGCCAGGCATGCAGGGTCTGCTCCGCCTGCACGATGACGGGCGTGATCGGCCACAGGGTGTCGTCCAGGTCGAACAGGATGGCCTTGGGCCAGGCGCGGCGGGTGGATGGGTTCATTTGCCCAGCATAGCGATCCCTGCCGCGAAAATCAAACGGCTACGCCCGGGAGCGGCAGTTACACCGTGATACAAAGGCTAATAAGCCTTCCGCATGGCAAATGCACTAAAATGGCGGGCTATCAAGCTCTACCCATCGGCGCCGGCGCGATGCCGCCCCCGTACCCTGTTCGTTTTTGGAGAAATTATGAAAAGTTTGTACCTGCGTTCCGGCCTGGCATTGGCGTGCGCAATCGGCCTGGCGGCCTGCGGTGGCGGCAATGACAACCTGGTACTTGGCGGCAACGTGTTTGGCCTGACCAAGGACGGCCTGGCAGTGCAGAACAAAAATGGTCCTACGCTGGCGATCCCGGCGGGCAGCAGCACCTTCGCCTTCCCTGAGCTGATCAGCAGCGACACCGATTTCGAAGTCATCATCACCACCCAGCCGACCGCCGCCAAGTGCAATGTGGTCAACGGCAAGGGCAAGTCGGGCGGCTTCAGCATCCTGTCGGTCGAGATCCACTGCACCACCAACAGCTACGATCTCGGCGGCACCGTCAGCGGCCTCGACTCGGCCGGCCTGGTACTGATCAACGGCAGCCAGCGTGTGTCCGTGCCTGCGGGCGCGACCAGCTTCACCTTCACCACCAAATACAAGGCTGACGGCAGCTGCGATTCCGGCTGCATCCCGGACGGCTCGCCTTACGGCATCACCGTGTTCCAGCAGCCTGCGGGCCGCACCTGCAGCGTCGCCAATGGCACCGGCAAGATGGGCAGTGCCGCCAAGAACGACGTCGTGGTTACCTGCATCTGATGCGCCAGCGCGTTACGGCTACTAATATAGATTTGGAGAATTCAATGAAGTCATCTTTCCTGCGCCCGGCGATGGCGCTTGCGCTGGCCCTGGGCTTGTCCGCCTGCGGCGGCGGCGCGGCTAAATTCACCGTCGCCGGCACGGTGGCCGGCCTTATCCACCCAGGCCTGGTACTGAGCAACGGCGGCGCCGACCTCGCCGTAGCGGCCAACGCCACCAGCTTCGCCTTCCCCAACGCGATCGAGTACGGTGAAACCTACGACGTGACAGTCAAGACCCAGCCGGCGCACCAAACCTGCACCTCGACCAAGCTCTATTCGAGCGGCACCGCCGGCCAGACCGCCGCCATTAACGGGCAAATTCTTTGCTCGCTGAACACCTTCACCATCGGCGGCACGGTCACCGGCCTGACCGCCGAAGGCCTGGTGCTGACCAACGGCACCGACGGCGGCACTGTCACCGTGGCCGCGAACGCGACGGCGTACAGCTTCATTCTGAATCCAGTGAAATATGGCGACAGCTACGGCGTCACCATCCTGACGCAGCCGACCGGCCAGACCTGCACCCTGGTCAACGGCGTAGGCCAGATGGGCGACGCGAAAGTGGAAAACATCAACGTCACCTGCCAGACTTCGATCGGAAGTTGAGATATGTGATTTGTGAATGGCAGGTATTTGAAAGATAAATTATCTTTATATGCCGTACTGCAGCATAATTGCACCTGTCTCCTCCAACTCTCCTCAGAAAAGAATTGGATTTAAGCCCGCCTAAACCGCGGGCTTTTTTTTTGCTGCGCTGCGGCGCTGTCATCCAGTTGTCACCGGACCGTCATCGCGCGGTAACAAGACCTCCCTAGAATCGACTGGCTTGATTAACCAACAACGCCAAGGATTCGCATGAACAAGCCAAACGGCCCAGCGCACTCGTCGATCGGTCACGACGATGAAGACAGCAACACCTCGTCCAACGAACACTTCAACACCGTCCTGTCCGCGCGCCTGAGCCGGCGCAGCCTGCTGCGCGGCGGCTTTGCCACCGCCGCTACCGCCGTGCTCGGCGCCACCGGCCTCGCCGCCTGCGGCGGCGACAACGACGGCCCTGACGTTTCGCTGCCGGTCGGCCCGACCCCGCAGCCGGAACGCCTGCTCGCCTTCAGCGCGGTGTCCAAGAGCCTCGCCGACACCGTCGTCGTCCCGGCCGGCTACACCGCCTCGGTGCTGTTCGCGCTGGGCGACCCGATGACCGCGTCCACGCCGGCCTTCAAGAACGACGGCACCGACGGCGACTTCGAACAGCGCGCCGGCGACCACCACGACGGCATGGAGTTCTTCGGCCTGTCGGCCGCCGGCACGCCGTCCGCCTCCAGCGCCGAGCGCGGCCTGCTGGCGATCAACCACGAAGCCACCACCGACGAGCAGCGGTCGTCCTTCTTCCTGCACCCAACCGGCGGCACCACCACCCTGCCGCGCCCCGGCGCGGAAGTGGACAAGGAAGTCGCGCTGCACGGAATCGGCGTGATCGAAGTGCGCAAGAACGGCAGCGCGTGGCAGTACCTGAAGGAGTCGTCGTTCAACCGCCGCCTGACCGCGCTGTCGGACATCGAGCTGTCCGGCCCCGCGCGCGGCAATGCGCTGCTGGTCACGAAGTATTCGCCGACCGGCCTGAAGACGCGCGGCACCCTGAACAACTGCGGCACCGGCAAGACGCCGTGGGGAACCTTCCTGACCGGCGAGGAAAACTGGGGCGGCTACTTCACCCGCGGCAGCGCCGACGATGCCGCGCGCGGCAACGGCAAGGACGTGGTATCGCTCAAGCGCTATGGCCGCAACCAGGGCGCCACGTCACGCCACGGCTGGGAAACCGGCGGCGCCGACGACAAGTACGCGCGCTGGAACATCAGCAAGCTTGGCGCCTCGACCGACGGCAGCGACGACTACCGCAACGAGATGAACGGCATGGGCTACATCGTCGAGATCGACCCGTACGACAAAGCGAAGGCGGTGAAGAAACGCACCGCCCTCGGCCGCTTCGCGCACGAAAGCGCGGCCTTCTCGCTGCCGACAGCCGGCCAGCCGCTGGCGGTGTACATGGGCGACGACTCGCGCAACGAATACATCTACAAGTTCGTCTCCACCGCAACGTGGTCGGCGACCGACGCCACCCCGGCGGATCGCATCGCCACCGGCGACAAGTACCTCGACAGCGGCAAGCTGTATGTGGCGAAGCTGAACGCCGATGGCAGCGGCCAGTGGATCGAACTGTCGCTGTCCAACCCGCTGGTGGCGGGCTACGGCGCGTACAAGTTTGCCGACCTGGGCGACATCATGGTCAATGCGCGCCTGGCCGCGGATGCGGTGGGCGCGACCAAGATGGACCGTCCGGAATGGTGCTCGGTCAATCCGAAGAACGGCGAGATCTACTTCTCGCTGACCAACAACTCGAACCGCAGCGTCGATCCGAGCGGCTCGTCGCAGCTGGCGCCCGACAGCGCCAACCCGCGCGCTTACACCGACATGAAGGGCACCAGCTCGCAGAAGGGCAACCCTAACGGGCACATCCTGCGCATGAAGGAAGGTACGGGCGGATCGGCCGCGACGTCGTTCACATGGGACGTCTACCTGTTCGGCGCGGAATCGACCGCCGACAGCAGCAAGGTGAACCTGTCGAGCCTGACGGCGGACCAGGACTTCTCCAGCCCGGACGGCCTGGCCTTCAGCCCGTACACCGGCATCTGCTGGATCCAGACCGACGACGGCGCCTACACCGACGTCACCAACTGCATGATGCTGGCGGCGGTGCCGGGACAGGTGGGCGACGGCGGCAAGGTCACACTGAACCACGCAACGGCGGCCGGCGGCACGCTGGCGGTCGATACCTATGTCGGCAAGAAGGCCGCGCCGGACACGCTGAAGCGCTTCCTGGTGGGTCCTGTGGGCTCGGAGATCACGGGGATCGCGGAAACGCCAGACGGCAAGGCGATGTTCGTCAACATCCAGCATCCGGGCGAGACCACGGCGCAGGCCAACTTGGCAGATCCGACCAAGTACACCAGCCAGTGGCCGGCGAATGCGGGGTATGGTGCGGGCAAGCGGCCGCGGTCGGCGACGATTGTCATCACCAAGAATGACGGTGGCCGCATCGGTAGTTAAGCACTAACACGCGCCCACAAAACCGTCGGGTCCGCCAATGGCGGGCACGACGGTTTTACGGTTTGAGGAGGTTTGCGAGAGCGACGTATTGTTCGAGGCTCACCGTCTCAGGCCGCGTCTGCGGATCGATGCCCGCCTCCACCAACTGCGCCTCGGTGAACATCCCCGCCACGCAGTTGCGGATCACCTTGCGACGCTGCGAGAACGCCTTGGTGACCACCGCTTCCAGGGTCGCCCCGTCGCATTCCAGCTTGCGCCGCGTCGGGATCATGCGCACGATCGCCGAGTCCACCTTCGGCGGCGGATCGAACGCGCTTGGAGGCACCACGAACAGCAGCGACATGTCGTAGCGCCACTGCAGCATCACCGAAAGGCGCCCATATACCTTGCTGCCCGGCTCGGCCACCATGCGCTCGACCACTTCCTTCTGCAGCATGAAATGCTGGTCCTCGACCAGGTGCGCGAACTCCGCCAGGTGGAACAGCAGCGGGCTCGAAATGTTGTACGGCAGGTTGCCGACGATGCGCAGCTTCTTCCCTTCCGGGACCGGGATCGTCGAAAAATCGAACTTCAGCGCGTCGCCCGAGTGAATGGTCAGCTTCTCGCGCGGGAACTGCTTTTCCAGCCGCGTCACGAGGTCACGGTCCAGCTCCACCACGTGCATGTGGTCGAGCCGCTTGACCAGCAGCGCGGTCATCGCGGCAAGCCCCGGCCCGATTTCGACCATCGCCTCGCCAGGCAGCGGGTTGATCGCTTCGGTGATGCTGTCCAGGACGAATTTGTCGGTCAGGAAGTTCTGGCCGAAGCGCTTGCGTGCAATGTGTTTCATGGTGTTCTTCTTGTGATTCAGTGAATGGCCGCGCGTTGCGCGCGGACCATGTGCAGCGCGCTGCTGATGGCTGCTTCCATGCTGCCGCAGTCGGCCAGGCCTAGGCCTTGCCCGGCAAGGTCGAGCGCGGTGCCGTGGTCGACCGAGGTGCGGGTCAAGGGCAGGCCGAGCGTGATGTTGACGCCGCGCCCGAAGGTAGCGTACTTCAGCACCGGCAGGCCCTGGTCGTGGTACATCGCCAGCACGCAGTCGGCGTCCTTCAGGTAGCGCGGCTGGAACAGCGTATCGGCCGGATACGGGCCGCTGCAGCCGATGCCGCGCGCCTGCGCCGCTTCGATTGCGGGAGCTATGGTGTCGATTTCCTCGCGCCCGAGGTAGCCATTCTCGCCCGCGTGCGGGTTCAGCCCCGTCACCAGGATGCGCGGCGCGGCGATGCCGAACTTGGTTTTCAGGTCGCGGTCGATGATGTCCAGTACCTGCGCCAGGCCTTCGCGCGTGACGGCAGCGGATACGTCCTTCAGCGGCAGGTGGGTGGTAGCGAGCGCCACGCGCAGTGGCGGCTGGCCTTCGCCCGGCACGCCGGCCAGCATCATCACCACTTTCGGGGTCGCGGTTTTCTCGGCCAGGTATTCGGTGTGGCCGGAGAATGCCACGCCGGCGTCGTTGATGGTCGACTTCTGCAGCGGCGCGGTAACGATGGCGTCGAACCATCCGGTCTTGACGCCTTCGACCGCCAGGTCCAGCGTCGCCAGCACCGCGCGGCCGTTCTCGGCGTTCAGCGTGCCGGGGATGACATGGGCCGCCAGCGGCACGTCGATGACGGCGATGCGCTCAGGGCCGAAGTGCGGCAGGCCGCCGTTGCGCAGCGCCTGCACGGACAATGCCGCCAGTTTGATGGAGGGGTCGATCAGGCTGGCGGTCAGCGCCAGGAAAGCTGCGTCGCCGAGCAGCACGCAGTTGGCTTCGCGCCGCATGGCCCATGCGGCGCGAATCGATATCTCGGGACCGATGCCCGCCGGCTCGCCGGTGGTGACGGCCAGCGTGGGCCTCACGGCGCCCGCCTGGCGCCGAGCCTCGTTCACCTGGCGCTCATGCGGGAACTCGTCCATGCTTACTTCTCGTCGCGGAACTCGACGTAGGCGCGGTCGCGCACTTCGCGTTGCCAGCCTTCGACGGCTTCGGCCAGCTTCTGCTCGCGGATCACCTGGCGCGCCGCATTGCGCTCTTTTTCCTTCGACTGGTCATCGGTCTTGCGTTCGAGGACTTCGATCAGGTGGAAGCCGTACTCGGTTTCGACCACGTCGCTGACCTCGCCCGGCTTGAGCAGGTTCATCGCGTTTTCGAATTCAGGCAGGGCGTCGCCAGGGTACAGCCAACCGAGGTCGCCGCCCTTGTTGGCCGAGGTGTCGTTGGAGAACAGGCGCGCCAGTTCGTCGAACTTGGCAGCCTTGTTGTCGAGGCGTTCCTTCAGTTCCAGCAGCTTGCGCTTGGCATCGGCCGCGGTCATGGTCGGGGTGACCTTGAGCAGGATGTGGCGCGCGCGGGTCTGCTGCACGATCGACTTTTCCGTTTCGGCGGTCGGCGTGCGCTTGTCGACCAGCTTCAGGATGTGGAAACCGGTAGCCGACTTGATGGCAGGGGTGACGTCGCCCGCCTTCATCTCGCCCAGCACCTTGGAGAACACAGCAGGCAGGCTCTGGGAATCGCGCCAGCCGATTTCGCCGCCCTTGAGCGCGTCGGGAGCGTCGGAGTAAGTCGCCGCGGTCTTGGCGAAGTCGGCGCCGCCGCGCAGCTGGCGCAGGATTTCCTCGGCACGCGCACGGCGCGCGGCGATTTGTTCAGGCGACGCGTTTTCCGGGATGCGCACCAGGATCTGCGACAGGTTCATTTCGACGCGCTCCGCGGCTGCGGCCTTGCGCGCCGCCAGGAAAGTGTCGATCTCGGCGTCGGATACCTGGATCTTGCTGTCCACCTCGTGCTGGCGCAGGCGCTGCATCAGCATCTCGTTGCGGATCTGTTCGCGGAAGGCGGCGAAGGTCATGCCTTCCTTTTCCAGCGCGTTGCGCAGTTCCTGCACGGTCATCTTCTGTTCGGACGCGATGCCGCCGATGGCGCGGTCAAGCTGGGAGTCGTCGATGCGCACGCCCATTTCCTTGGCCAGCTGGATCTGCGCGCGTTCGACGATCATCGACTCGACCACTTGGCGCTGCAGGTCGGCCTGGTCCGGCATTTGCGCGTTGGCCGCCTTCATGCGGGCCACGACCTGCGCCACCTGCTTGTCCACCTCATTCTTCGTGATCACCTCGTCGTTGACCACCACCGCGATCGAGTCGATCACGTTGGCCGAGCTGGAAGCCGGCGGCAGGAAGCCGGTGCCTGGCTTGACGGCCGGGGCCGCGGGCGCCTGGGCTGCTGCCTGGCCGGCTGACAGGGCGCACAGCAGGACAGCTGCGATCTTGAGTTGGTGCATACTGACTTTACGCATAATCTGGGAAGCACTCATGTTCAGGTGAATGAAAAAATCGACTATTCCGCTTAGCGGCCGGCACCAGGGTTGAGCCTCGTGTAGCCTGGAATACTCTTGTAGAACGATTCCAGCGGACTGCCGAAACCGAGCTTGGACAAGCCGTTCAACTCGAGCTGGAAGAAGATCGGCGTCGAAGTATTGCGCAAGGTCGTCACGAAGCGCTGCGCACCCATGCGGAACACCCAGCAGTCGGCCTTGTATTCGAGACCGACCAGGCTCTCGAGGATCTTGTGGTCTTTCATCGAGTAGCTGACGCGGCCCACGCCGTACCAGCGCAGCGACAGCGGCCATTGCGACGACAGGTCGACGTTCTTGAAGGTGTCGCGCAGGTAGCGGTACTCGGCGTTGATCACTTTCTTGTCGGCCGGACGCCACTGCACGCCGTAGTTCGAACTGAAGGTGCGGTTCGCGCTGGCGTCGTATTGTACTGCGCCGTCGAAGCTCCAGTCATCGGCGATGCGGCCGGAGGCGCCGAGCAGCAGGTCGGAGCGGCGTTCGAGGCGCGGGCGGGTCGGGTCGAGCACTACGCGCTGGTCGCGGAAGTAGTAGCGCTGGCCGATCGCCAGGCGCAGGCGCTCGGCGCCGTTCTCCTCGATGTAGCGCGAGGTAAGCGCCGCCGTCATCTGGTTGGCGTCGGCCACGCGGTCGGCGCCGATGAAGCGGTTCTCGTTGAAGATCTGTGCGAAGTTGAAGCCTGCTTCCGCG